>JAUXNL010000608.1 GCA_030684415.1 Moraxellaceae bacterium
ACAGCGATGGCGATGGCATCAGTGATGCGGTTGAAGGTTTGGCCGATAGCGATGGCGATGGCCTGCTCGACTACCTCGACGCGATTGCCTTGCCCGAGCTCATGGTGCTGGCCAACAGTGATCTCTTGCGCACCTTGGCGACCGATACCGGCTTGCAGTTGCTCGCGGGCCGTGTGGCCGCCGCACAGCAGTCGGGCGGCGTGCTGATTACCGAAGCCATGTTGTTGGCGCTCGGCCTGCCCACCGACGCCGATTTTGCGCCGCTCGGCATCATTGCCGACTTCGGCGTGAACGGGCTGACGACTGGCAACCGCGTGGCGCAAGTGGTGCTGCCGCTGCCGGTGGCGCTGCCGCCGGCGGCCACCTGGCGTTATCTCGGCCGTGATGGCCGCTGGTACACCTTTGCGGTGCGCGGTGGCGATGCCCTGCATTCCGCACCGTCCGTGAATGGCCAGTGCCCGACGACCGATTCGCCGCTGTGGCAAGCCGGCTTGCAAACGGGCCATGACTGCGTGCGCCTGACCATTACCGATGGCGGCGCGAATGATGTCGACGGCATCGCCGACGGCATCATTGCCGAAACCGCGAGTGCGCCAGCGGTTGCGCGCCGCTTGCCCGACACGGGCGGTACACCGACACAGAGCCAGAGTGGCGGGGGCTCGGCAGATGTGCTCTTGCTCGTGCTGCTCATGCTCACACTGGGAATGCGCCGCGCGCGCCGCAAGGAGTGGAACTGATGCAAGGATGCAAGAGCGCGCGCGCCAGGCTGGCCGCGCTGAGGCTGTTGGAAGTGTCGAGAGCATCAAGAGCATCAAGAGTGTTGCGAGTGTCGGGCGTGCTGGGGTTGTTGATGCTGACCGGTGCCGCCCACGCGGACGGTAAAGGCGCCATCCGCTGGTTGGTGGATGGCGAAGTCGGTCTTTTTTCCGACAGCAACTTAAGCCGTGCCGAACGCGAGCGCGACCGCATCGCCGACGAAGGTGCGCTGGTGTCGGCAGGCGTGGTCATGCGTCTCGTGCCCAGTTTCAAGACCGCGCTCAATCTGCGCGCGTTTGCCGAAACCGAGCATCTGGCCACAGCCTCGTCGCTTGCGCGCACCAGCTTCGGCGGCCAAGCGATTTTTCGCGGCCAGACACGGCTCGGTTTTACCGCCCCGGTGTATCAGGTGATTGCCACCGTGCAGCAGGATGACTACGCGGTGGATCAGCGCGACAGCACGGTGACCACGCTGCAAGGCCTGGTGCAGCGTCGCTTCAATAGCAGCATCACCTTCAATGCGGGTGTGGAAGTGCAGCAGCGAAAATCCGACGGCACGGTGTTCGATAACGAACAAGCCCGTGTTTTCGGCAATATCGATTACGCCGTCGGCGAGCATCTCAGCCTGTACGGTGTGTACAGCTTTACCAGTGGCGATACGTTTTCGTCCGCCCAACTGGTGTTCTGCAACGGCACGCCCGCGACCGACATTTTCGGCCTGATTTCCGCCGCCCAAGCGCTCGAGCCGGACGAGGCCTTCAATACCGATTTCTGCGGCAGCTGGATTGCCTACAAGCTCGGCGCTACCACGCAATCGCTGTTGTTCGGTGCCAATTACGGTTTCAACCACAATCTTTCCGCCGACATCTCCGTGCAACAGGTGGAGGTGTCTGCCGATGGCGGTAACCAGTACGAGCGCACGATCATCCGCGCCGGTTTGCTGGGGAGGTTCTGAACATGCGCCTGCTACGATACGTATCCCCGCTTGCACTGCTGGCGCTGGCCGGCTGCTTTGGTGGCGACGACACCGACATCAAACCCACGCCGATCAGTGTGGCGACACCCGATTCGTTTCTGACCTATCCCAACCGGCAGGCCGCATTGGCCGCCGGTGAGTACCGCATTGTGGTGGCCACGGATGTGCCAGGGCAGAGCGGCAGTTACCAGCTCACCATTACCCGCGACGACGGCAGCACCGAGCAAATTGCTGGCAACTGGACATCCTCCGGTGGCCCCAGCGCCACGGCCGCGGGCAATCCCGATCATGTATTGGTGCTCGCCCGCGCAGGCGGTATTCGCATCGAGCTGAGTTCCGCCGTCAACGGCCTCCTGTATTTGCTGCGCGATGGCATGGTGGTGGAGGAAGACACCAGCAGTGGCGCTGGCGGTAGCGCGCTCATCAACAAGCCGCTCAGCCTGGTCAGCTCCGCCGCCTACGGCAATGCCTATTACGCCGCGGTCGACCCCACCAATGAACGCACCACACTCGACGACTGGAAACAGAAAAACGGATTTGCCGCCGGCCACGACACCCATGTCGTGTTCCGCGACGCCTTCGATCTGGGCTACGGCCGCGACATGTACGCGCGCCGCAACACCGACGGCCGTATTGCCATTTTTGTCGGCAATTACGTGGTGCGTGTGGTGCCCGGCAGCAGCACGAATTACGGCCCCATCAATGTCGAGGCCGCCATCGCGCAAGACAAACGCTATTTCATCGGCACCAATGCCATCGAGTTCAGCCCGGCCAACCAGGACGGCCCGAACCCGAATGGCAGCATCATGATCACCAAGTTCTTCACCTTCGATGCCAGCGGCAAGCGCATTGCCTCCGCCGACCTCGACGGACGAGGCGTCAAGCACATGCCCGGCATGTGCTGGGCCTGCCATGGCGGCCAGCCACTGCCGCTGGAGCCGGACGGCAGTTTTTCCGCGCAGTCGCTGCGCTCCGCCAAGCTCAACCTGCTCGATGTGCCGCTACTCGAATATTCCGCGCAACACGGCTTTCGCCGCAGCGAACTCGAAGCCGGCCTCAAACGCTTGAACCAGTACGTGGCCGAGTCCTACAGCGTCATGGGCGCCCGCGACATCAGCAACACCGACATCAACGCCGGGCAATGGAACTCCGCTTTTGCCGAAGACCTGGCTGCCGAACGGTATCCCGGCGGCAGCAGTACGCACGACGACACCGCCGTGCCCCCGGGCTGGCAGGAAAAAACCGGCCGCCCGGCTGGCGTTTCCAACTTGTTCAAGAAAGTCATCGAGCCGCACTGCATTGCCTGCCATTCCTTGCAAGGCACCACCGTGGGCGAGGGCATCGAAGTCAGCTCCGGCAGCGTGAATGTCAGCCTTGCCAACGCCATCAATTTTTCGTCTTACGAAAAATTCATCAGCTTCCGCCCGCGCATCATCGATTACGTTTACCGGCGCGGCATCATGCCGATGTCCTTGCGCAATTTTGAGCGCTTCTGGCGCGAGCCCGACCAAGGGCCTGCGTTGCTCGCCGCCTACCTGCACGAGCCCACGCTGTTTGACGCCGCCGGCAAAGTGATTCCGCCCGGCTACCCGGTAGCCAAACCCGGCACCGACCGCCGCGTGAAAACGCAATTGGTGGGCGGCCAGCCGGTGGTGCAGCTTGACGGCACTGCCAGCCTGTTTGCCGCCAGCCAAGAGTGGGCCATCGTGTCGGCCCCTGCCGGTGCTGCGCTCAGCAATCCGCTGGTGCTGCGCCCACGCCTCACGGCGCCCACCGACGGCAACTATGTACTGTCGCTCACCGTGCGTAATGAACGCGGCAGCGACACCCGCCAGATCACGCTCACCGTCGACAGCACGCTGGCAAAATCCCCCGACCAGCTCACGTTTGAAGACGATGTCCTGCCCCTGCTCGAAACCTACGGCAGCAGCACCTGCATCAGTTGCCACAGCGCCGGCGGTGCGGCCGGCGCGTATCAAGGCATTCCCATGACCTGGACGCGTGATGCTGGCCTCTATAAGCGCGTGCGCGAGCGCATCGACCTCATCGAGCCGGAAAACAGCCGCCTGCTCATCAAGCCCACGAGCCTCAATCATGGTGGCGGCAAGCTGATCGACGTGACCGTGCCGGCCGACAAGGCGGCCTACGACACCATCGTCAGCTGGATCCGCGCCGGCGCTGTTTGCGGCAGCGACGCCAGCATCGGCTGCTGATGCGGGTGACGGCGCTGCGATAGTGATGTGCGACACAGGGAATGTGTCGCACATCACTCAGCTTTCGTTCTGCTGCTGCATAAAATAACGGAAATGCTGGAGAGTTTTTCAGGCAAGCCATGACGCTATATGAAATTCATGATATCGGGCAGTGATGCATGAGTAATCCTCCCCGCCCGACATCGGCATGCGCCAGCATCTTTACCGTCCCGTCAGCTTTTCTCGGGGCATATAGGTGCGGAATTTCTCTATGTATCTGCGCTTGACTAAAGTGTTCAGCTCGCGCAGGAATCAGGCGCTACGGACAACCGCGGAAGCTTAAGTAAGTGATTAAAATGACTCCGCGCCCTTTTCTGATTCCTATTTTCCCTTTGCTTCGTATTCATTAACGAGTTTGGCGCTAAGAAATGATGTGGTCAGCGCTTGGACTGTAGATCCAGTGTCTGATTTTTTTCCTTTTTGTGGATGAACAACTGTCAGGGTATAGCAGATGAAATCAAGCAATGAAAAGTGGGCGGATATCGACAAAAAGCCATCACGACTTCAGGCGGCGTTTGTCTTTTTTCTGGGCGTAATTGGCGTGCTTTTTCTGGTATTCGTTATTTTGGCTGGTGTAATGTATATTGTTGAAGGAAAACAAGTGGGGTTCGAACATTTTTTCATTCTCGGAGCCGCACTTTTTCTGATGACGGTTTTGATAGTTTCTTTGGCGCGTATAGCCAGAGGGAATGCCAGGCCGGCAACTCCCTCGGAGCTTCTTTCGATGGGTAATTTCTTTTTTTATAGTGGAGTGATTCTTTGTCTATCTTCCGTAGGGCTCGCCGTTGGCAGCATGATTGGTGGAGGTGAGTCATCATCGGGGTTTGATCCATCATCATTGACGCTCTCTGTGGTTGGCTTGGTGGGAGTGTTTAGGGGGAAGTTCGTGTTGGCGTTGGCAAGAAGCCGCCTGGAGCAAGAAAAGACTTCGTCTGTACCATCTGGCGATGATGTGTCTGCACCTGACTAAGGTGTTCAGCTTGCGCAGGAGTCAGGCGCTACGGATCACCTGGGCGGAAAAAGTGCTGGCCACCTTCAGGACTTCATTGGCCCGCTTCAGTTCGCGGATCTCGCGCTCCAGTTGCTTGATGCGGGCATCAGTGGCCGGTGCATTGGGGGCCGCAGACGCAGTGGTCTTACGAATCCAGTTGTTCAGGGTCGGGGTCATTTATTAAAACTTGGGCCTAAGCTCGAGTAGGGCGTGTTGGCGAGGCGTAACTCTCCGGATGCTTTGCTCTTTAGCTGCTAAAAACAAGACCACCCAGATAACTGGGCGGTGTTGTTTTTGGTGTCTGATTTATTTGCGGCTCACTGTTCGCGCGGAATCTCATCCGGCTGCAAGTCGCGGCGCTTGTGGATGATGGCGAGAACTTCAATGTGCGAGGGCTTGATCTCATACAGAATACGGTAGGAGTAGAGCGGAATCTCACGCACGGTGTCTTCGTTCAACTCCGACGCCATGCGCCCGAGGCGGGGCAGTCCATCAAGGCCGATGGTTTTACTGACCAGCGCTTCTGACACCCGCTTGGCATAGAACGGTGAATCTTGCGCGATGTAATCGTGAATGTGGCGAAGTTGGGCCAGTGCGTGATCGGTCCACTTCACCATGTCTGAATATCTCGCAGCACCTGTTCAGCGGGCGTGGTCTTGCCTTCTTCGGCATCCTTCTGGCCACGCCGGATATTCTCCAGCACATAGAGCCGGTACATGATCTCTTCCATGTCGGCGGTATCCGGCAGGCGCTGGATGGCATCAATGGCTTCCTGTTTGGCGGTATACAGTTGCATGGGATATTCCTCTTTTAGCCGCTGACGGCATTTTGGGTTTGCTGAGCGCTGGCCGACAAGCGATTGGCGGTGTGCTTGAGAATCAGGCGTTCCAGCAGTTCACCGGCGACGTTGCGCTCGGCGGGCGTGAAATCCTTCAGGGTTTCAGGGCGTAACCGTAAATCCTCATCCGGCCCGCGTGCATCGACGCTAAACACCTGCGAACCCATGCCAACACTCAGCCTCACAGCGATCTTCCTTTCATGGCTTCTTGTGATGTCACTTTCCCTTTCTTAGCCGCTTGCAGCGAGCGTTCCAGCTTCTGGCGTAAGTAGAGCGCATGCATGGCATCATCGAAGGTGGCCTGCTCGGGCAGGTGGTCGGCGATATCGTGAATGATCTGTTTGACGGTCTGCATGGGCCTGTTTCCCTCGGTTGGCCGTTTGAGTTGCTTGAACTCATTAAGCCATTACATCGTATTCGTGGTCCAGCCAAGGCGGGCATGCCCGGGAGGCTGGATGTGATTGATCCACGATCATTCCTTGCATGAGAGCCTGCACTCGGAGCTGACACTGTAGGATGCCGTCGACGATGGAATGACCGCTTCAGGGAGCGCATCATGCAGGGGTTCGGGTGATGCTCAATCCGCCTGCCAGCCGCGGCCGTCCACTCAAGCAAGCCCAAGCCGACTGGTTTGGCGTAACGCATCGCCATGCTCGGCGGCGTCAGTACCAGCGTGCGCGGCATTTCCCCCTGGCGATGCCGCGCCGCACTCACGCCGGCGGATGCCGCTGGCGCCACAACACTTCCGTTCCGCCATTCTCCCGCGCCAGTGTGCGCGCCAGCACGAACAGATAATCCGAAAGCCGGTTCAGGTATTGCAGGCCGGTGTCGTTCACGGGCTCTTGCTGGCCCAGCGTGTACACGCGGCGTTCGGCGCGCCGGCAGACGGTACGTGCAACGTGCGCTGTGGCGGCGGCACGGTTGCCGCCGGGCAGGATGAAATCCTTCAGCGGCGGCAGCGTGGCGTTGAGCGCGTCAATCGCGGTTTCAGTTTCTTCAATGGCGGCGGCCTTCAGCAGGGTGTAGCCCGGAATGCACAGCTCGCCTCCTAAATCGAACAGGTCTTGTTGCACCGCCTCCAGAAAATCCTGCGCGGCATGCGCGCCGTCGAGCTCGGCGCGCAGCAGACCGATCTGTGCGTTGAGCTCGTCGACGGTGCCGTAGGCTTCTACGCGCAGGTGGTTCTTGGCGACGCGGCTGCCGTCGCCAAGGCCGGTGCTGCCGTCGTCACCGGTGCGCGTGTAGATTTTCGAGAGGCGGTGGCCCATGTCGGTGTCCTCAGAAGTCGAGTGCCAGTGTCAGGGTGGCGGTGCGCGGTGTGGCCAGGTATACCCCGTTTGCGCCGCTGGCGGCCAGCCCGTACTGCTTGTCGGTAACGT
Source organism: Moraxellaceae bacterium (assembly GCA_030684415.1). Classification (GTDB taxonomy): domain Bacteria; phylum Pseudomonadota; class Gammaproteobacteria; order Pseudomonadales; family Moraxellaceae; genus UBA2031. The sequence goes on from JAUXNL010000608.1 coordinate 7,193, forward strand.
TGTCGATGCGCAGGCGCAAGCTGGCTTCGTGGCTGAGATTGATCTGCCCGTGCAGGTTCAGCACCACATGGCCAGGGATTTCGATGGCATCGAACGCTGAGTTGTCGCTGCGGCTTTTGGCGACCACTTCACCGCCGGCCCGCCATTGCTCCGTGGCAAAAGAAAGCTGCGACGACAGGCTGCGTTGTGGCCGGCGCGAAAGCTCGGTGCCGGTTTGCCGGTCGCGTGCGCGCAGGTAAGCGGCCTGGTTTTTCCACTGCCACGCGGCCTGCTGCACGCCAGCAGACAGTTCGACACCTTCCAGCCGGGTTTCGGCAATGTTCATGTTCTGGTTGGCCACGATGTCGTAATCAATCAGGTTGTCGACGTCGTTGCGGTAAACCGCTGTGCTCATATGCCAGTCGCCGAACGTATGATGGCTGCCGATTTCGGCATTCAGGGCCTCTTCGGGCTTGAGCGCCGGGTTGCCGCCAAAGGCATACAGCTCGTTGCCTTCGGGGGCACGAAAGCCGCTGCTAACGCTGGCATACACACGATGCGTGGCGCCGAGTGCAAGCCCTATTGCCAGCTCACCGGTCTGATGTTCGCCGTACTGCTCATTGTTTTCATGGCGTGCGGCGAGCAGGGCAGAAAAGCGACCGATCGTGATCTGGTCTTGCAGATAAAGCGCATGATTGTTTTGCACGCTGCCATAGGCGCTGCCGAAGACCAGTGCCGACATGTCGACATCGGTATAAGTGCCGCCGACCGTCAGCAGTTGGCCGCCGGCAAGGGTGATGTCGTTTTTCCAGTCGATTTCACGGCGTTCGGTATGGGCGAAGTCGGCGGACTGGTTCTCGTCGTTTTCGTCGCGGCTGATCGAGGCGATAAGGGTGCTGGTGTAGCGGCCATCTGCGTGCTGGCGCAATTCCAGCGAGCCGGTATCGTTCAGGAAATCATAGTCTAGCGGGTTGAGGGCAAAGCCCAAGTATTCGCCTCGGCCGCTGTTGCGCTGGTAGCTGGCGCGCACGCGGGTGTTGCCATGCTCGTAGCCGGCGCTGCTGCCGATTTCATTGTTGCGATAACCGCGAGGGGTGGTGCTGTTGGCAAATAGCGGATAGCCGTCGGTATAAAAGCCGGAGGCGTTGAGGCTGGCACTGAAGCCTCCATGGTGGATGTCTTGGCGAAATTCGCCGCCGGCTCCGTTATCGCGCGTGGTGGTGAGGCGGATGGCGGTGGCGTTCTCGCTGCTGCGTCGAGTGATGATGTTGATGACGCCGCCAATGGCGTCGGAGCCGTATAGCGATGAGCGCGGGCCCTTCACGATTTCGATACGCTCGATGTTGTCCGGCTTGAGGTCCTGGATACTCGCGATGCCAGCGGTGGCGGAGTTTTTGCGCACGCCATCCACCAGCACCAGGGTATGATTGCTTTCGGCGCCGCGCATGAAAATCGAGCTCTGCTTGCCCGAGCCACCTAAACGCACCACATCAATGCCGGCATGGAAGCGTAGGATGTCGCCGAGATCGAGGCCGTTGCTGGCCTCGAGCGCGTCGCGGTCGATCACGATCACGCTGGCCAGCGCTTCATTCGCGGTGACGGGCGTGCGCGTGGCGGTGACCACAACGGGAGCCAGCTCTTGATCGGGCTCTGACGCATCAGCAGCAAACGCATGAAGAGGGGAAAGTGGTGTCAGCAATACGCCGGTGAGGGCGAGTGGCCGAAAACCTTTGTTCAGCAAACGGTTAAAAGAAGTGTGCATCTTGACGCTCCAGCTGTTTGGGACCCCGCAAACAGGAAATGGGGTCAGCATGGAGGTGAGACGAAAAACCGGCGTGCAAATGTGGCGCGCCGGTTTTCCGGTCGCGAGCCCGCCGCACTGACCGAGGGCAATCAGGCCGGTCTCCGGGCTTGTCGCTGGCGTGGAGGTCCACGCGGTCCGGCTTCGCCTTCCCGTCCTGGCGGACAGTGGCGTTGTGAAACCGGATGAGCGACTTACCGTTGCGGGGGCAGCCCCGGAATTGAACCGGGTTCCCGTCCGCTCCTGTTTGCGGCAGGGGCGGACCGACGCAGCAGCGCTGCGCCGGACACCTGAAAGCGGCGCGATTCTAGGCGGGCGGGGCCATGTCGGCCAAGCACAATCTTCCGGCGGCGTGTCGGTGTGGGCAGTGGTTGGGCTTTTTCAGCCCGCGACTCCGGCACAGGTCCGGCATCGCTCTACGCTGAATCAATCACGCAAGGGTGATGGATTCGCGACCCTGCCTGGCCGGGAAACCGCTTGCTGAAAAGCATTTTTCAGCAAGCGGTTAGCGCGGATTCAGGGCTGGGTGAGCGCGGTGATTTCGGCGAGCAGCGCGGCATTGACGGGACAGGCGATGCCATGGTGCTGGGCACGCGCGAGCACATAGCCATTCATGAAGGCGATTTCCGTGGGCCGTCCGGCCAGCACATCCGCCAGCATCGACGAGGTATTGGCTGCCGTTTGCGCGGCAACGGCGCGGGCCTGCGCGAACAGCGCGTCGCCAGTCGCGGCCAGGCCTTCGGCACGCATCACCATGGCGACTTCAGCACACAGCTGCTGCATCAGCGCGAGCGCATCGGCGTTATCCAGCAACTCGCCATTCCGGCAGCGCCAGCGGGCGGTGAGCGGGTTGATGGCGCAGTTGATGGCGAGCTTGTGCCAGCGCTGCGTGTTGATGTCGGTCACGGCGTCGGCGGTCATGCCGGCGGCGCGCCACTGCGCCGCGACATTCTCGGCCAGGGACTGATGGGCTAGAGGCTGATGCCCAAGAGAGTAATGCCCAGGAGCGTGATGACCAGGACTCGGTGCGCCAATCAGGGTGCGCCCATGCCCGGCCTGCACACGGGTGTCGGCGTCACGGCAATACACCCCGGCCGTGGTAATCGCGGGCAGGATGATGAGGTCGGGGCGTTGCGCGATCAGCGCCGTGTCGGCGCCCATGCCGTTTTGCAGCAGCACCAGCGGTGTTTGTGCGGTCAGCCGAGGCAGCAGCGGAGCAAGCGCCGCCTGTGTATCGCCAGCTTTGGTGCAGACCAGCAGCCAGTCTGAAGGCTCGGCATCTGCCAGTGCTATCACGGGAAAAAGGTGAGAAAAACGCGCGTTGCCGTCTTCCAGGTGCAGGCTGACGGCGGTGGCCGGATGACGGCGCAGCAGGGTGACAGGATGGCCGGCGGCGGCGAGGCGCAGGGCCCAGAGCCCGCCGACAGCGCCGCTGCCCAGCACCTGCCAGGCCGGCAGGTGGGTGCGCGGGCTCAGTGCGGATATCACGCGGAGATGTCGACGCCGTCCCAGCGTGTGGACACGATGACGCCGCTTCCGATGGCGCGGTGCACATGCGCCTGCGCCAGTTCCATCATCGCTTCGGGGCCGGGGGCGAGCGTCTGGTCGTCGCAGGCGGCGATGCTCATCGAGGTTTTGACTGAAATGAAGCCGGCAGTGGTCTTGAACGCTTTCAGGTTGATGCCTTCAAAAATGCGTCGGTAACTCTGGCCGCTGCAATGCTCGATATCCGGCTGGTGCGTGATGATGGCGAACTGGTTGGGGCCGACACGGGTGACTACATCGAGCGGGCGCACGAGTTGCCGCAGGCGACGGCCAACAGCCAGCAGCACCTGGCTCATGATCACGGGCGGATATTGTTTACGCAGGGTTTCGATACTGCCGATGGTGATCAGCAGATAACAGGCGGCGCCGCCACGCGAGGCCACATGCTTGATGGTTTCGCCGAGGCGGCGGGTGGCGTAGTCGCGATTGCCAAGACCGGTCAGTGCATCGAAAGGCGAGAGTTTTTTCAGTTTTGCGTTGGCTTCGATCAGGTTCTGGTTTTCGGCGAGCAGACGGTTCTGCAGTGAGGTGATGCGCTCGGCTGAGAGCAGACGCGGCAGCAACTGGTCCTGCATATGCGATTTGTTGACGAAATCATCCACGCCTTGCTCGAAGGCTACCGACAACGCCTCGACGCCTTCTTTGGCGGTGAGCAGCATGACGTAGGTAAAGTGATTGCCGGCTTCGTCGTGCTGGCGCACGCGATGGGTCAGTTCAAGGCCGTCCATTTCCGGCATCAGCCAGTCGGCAATCAGGATGTGGGCGGGGCGTTCTTCCAGAAGCGTGAGTGCGTGCGGAGCGGAGTTGGAATGACGCACATCCGTGTAGCCGGCGCGGGCAATCACACGGTTGACCATGGCGCTGGAGAACTTGGTGTCATCCACAACCAGGATCGAGATGTCGGTATTCGGCATTTGTTTTTCTCTTTAAGGAGCGCGTCCGCTCCTTGAGTTCCTTGGCCGCAGTGGCCATGCAGGGATTCGTTTAACCAGCACGCCTCCCCACGTCAAGCCGGGCAGGACAGAAGGTCATTCCTTCTGCCAGCGGAAGCTGAACGCGGCGAGCCCCATCAATACTACGGTGAGCGCCGTCAGCACGGCCAGCGCTGGCAGGATTTGCATAAGGCCGGCACCGTCGAGCATGACGGCCCGGGCCGCATTCACGACATGAGTGAGCGGCATGGCGAGAGAAATCTGTCTTATCAGCTCAGGTGCCTCGTCCAGCGGAAACCACAAGCCCGAGAGCAGCATCATCGGCCAACTGATGAGATTGAGCAGACCGTTCATGAACTCCAGGCTGTCGATGCGCGCGGCACAGAGCAGGCTGAGGGCAATCATGCTCGCCGCGCCGACCACGGCCACCAGTAATAAAAGTGCGTACGAGCCCTGCACGGGAAAGCCGAGCAGCCAATGGCTGCCGGTAAACACGGCGGCTAATGTGCCCACACTGATGAGCAGGCGCGAGGCCGCCTGCGCCGACAAGAATTCCAGCGCCGTTACCGGTGTGGCGCGATAGCGCTTGAGTACCCCTAAGTCGCGGTAACGCACGATCACATAACCGACACCGTAGAGGCAGGAAAACATCAGGCTCATCGACAGCACGCCGGGAATCACCCAGGCCACATAACCGACTTCATCGCCGGTGACGGTGCGTTTTTCAAGGCCGTCCGGATGCTGCTGTCGTAATGACTGCTCCAGAAAAAACGCTTTTTTCGATTGCGTGTTGATCCAGTACGGTGCCGGCGTGCCGGCGGCCATCACCATGTCGAGTTGGTGCCGCGTCAGGCGGTGCAGGGCCAGTGCTTCATCGGTATAGGGCACGATGTCGAGATGCGGCAGACTGGCGAGCAGGTTGATGCTCGCTGTCGGTTCACCGAGCACGCCAACGCGATACACATGGCGGTCGTTCGAGAGCGCAAAGCTCAGGCCGAAAATCAGGATCAGTGGAAACAGGATCGACCACGACAGCGAACCCTTGTCGCGATAGAACTCGCGGTTGCGGGTCATGAACAGGGCCAGAAAATTTTTCATCGGCAGTGCCTTTTCGGTGTCTGGGGCATTGATGGTCTGTCTTTTGATCGGCGCCTTTTCGCCGTCCGCTTTTCAGCAGGTTGTTTCCCGGCCAAGGATAGCCGGGTCGCGAATCAATCACGCTTAAGTGATTGATTCAGCGTGGAGCGATGCCGGACCTGCGCCTACATTGCGGGCTGAAAAAGCCCGGGAGGGGCGTTTTTTCAGCAAGCGGCTAAAAGCGTGATGGCGTTTTCACCGGCAGAACCTCTGTCGGTGGCACCAGCAACACGCCGCCATCACGGGGCTGGAAAGGACGGCTCTCCAGATTCGTGGTTTTCATGGTGGAGCCTTCGGGGAAATGCGGCCCGGGTTTCAGTGCGCGGCCACTGACGTCAAACGCATGGCCGGCCTCATTCAGCAGGCCGCCTGGCCACGCCCCGTCAGCGGCGCGAAAACGCAGCAGGCGGCCTTCGTTGTCGCGCCCGCTCACCACAAAAAACGGAGCGTCGAGCAACTGTGGTGCATTCGGCATCCACACCTTGTCGTGCAGTGCCAGCAGTCGGGCGCGCAACGCGTCACTGTTGCGTGTGACCCACACGGTCTCGCCGGCGAGTGTGACGGCGATGCTGCGCCCATCGGCCAGTTCAGTGGCCGTCACCAGCACACTGCCGGCAGGCAGGGCGCGGCTGGGCCAAGGCAGACTTTTGAAAAACGGCACGAGCATGAACAGCAGGCCGACCGTGACCAGCAGCTTGATGCTGGCACGCAGGTACAGCCGTGTGGGGTTGTCGGGAGTGTCAGTTCCGGAGGGCATGGCCAGTCAGCTTGATGAACAGGTCTTCGAGGGTGGGCGGCCGCACTTCCAGCGACGCCAGCGGTACGCCGCGCGCAATCAGGGCCGACAGCGTGCTGGCTACATCGCGCGAGAGGATTTCCACGGCGTCTTCGCGCAGCTCCATCGGCTCATGCCATTGCGCTTGCGTCAGCGTGAAGGCATGACGGTCGAGGCGCACGCGCATGGCATCGAAATGCGTGCGCAGCAGTGCCTGTGGCGTGCCGTCGGCGATGATGCGGCCGCGATCCATGATGGCGAGTTCGTCGCAGAGTAGCTCGGCTTCATCCATATAGTGCGTGGTGAGGATGATGGTTTTGCCGCGCGCCTTGATTTGTTCAATCAACGTCCAGAAATTGCGCCGTGCCTGCGGGTCGAGGCCGGTCGTGGGCTCATCGAGAAAAATGATGTCGGGGTCATTGATCAGCGCGATGGCCAGCAACAGGCGCTGACGCTGGCCGCCCGAGAGCTTGCTGGCGTACTGGTCGAGATAGCTTTCCAGCGCGCAGGCCTGCACCAGCTCAGCCAACGGCAGGGTGCGGCGGTAAAAACGTGCGAACAGCGCCAGTGCTTCGCGCGTGGTGAGAAAGTCGGGCAGTGCGGTTTGCTGGAACTGGATACCGCAGCGTTCGCGGAAATGGGCATCCACCGGAGCGCCCTTAAACAGGATGCGGCCGCTGCCGGGCGCGGTGATGCCTTCGATCATTTCGATGGTGGTAGTTTTGCCCGCGCCATTCGGGCCGAGCAGGCCGAAGCAGATGCCGGGCCGCACGGCGAAACTCACATCATCCACCGCCACCAGCTCACCGAACTGCTTGCGCAGGTGTTCAACCGCGAGAATCGGTGTCATCCGTTTGTTCCGCTGCAGAAGAGTTGAGAGCCAAGCGCGGCTGGAGCCAGAAAAACAGCGCCAGTGCCGGCAGCACGGCGACGGTGGAGAAAATGAAAAATCCTTCGTAGCCCATGCCCGTGACCATAAAGCCCGAGACGCCGCCGATCAATTTGCCGGGCAGGGTCACCAGTGAGCTGAACAGCGCATATTGCGTGGCGGTGTATTCACGGTTGACCAGTGCCGACAGCCAGGCCACGGCGGCTGTGCCGAGAAAGCCGCCCGAGAGATTTTCGCCGGCAATCACCAATGTGAAGATGCTGAGGTTGCCGGGATGCTGCGACAGCAACAGATACAGCAGGTTGCTCACCGCGCCCAGAATCATGGCGATGAGCAGGGTGCGCTGCACGCCCAGTTTGACCACGACAGCGCCGCCCAGAAAGGCGCCGGCAATCCCGATCCAGACGCCGAACACCTTGGAGACGGCGCCGATTTCGGTCTTGGTGAAGCCGCTGTCGAGATAAAAGGGAAACGCCATCACGCCCAGCATCTGGTCGGAGATCTTGAACAGCCCGATAAAGAGCAGCAGGCCGACACCCAGCCAGCCGGCATGGCGCCGGAAGAAGTCACTGAAAGGCCCGATGACGCTGTCTTTGATGGCGGCTTTGAAGCTACTGGCACGAATCACCGGATGTACGGGTTCGCGCGCCAGCAGCGTGGCAATCATCACCAGCCCCACGCCGCCGGCCATCAACTGGTAAACCAGCGCCCAGGGCAGATGATCGGCCAGTACCAGCGCAAAAGCGCCGGACGCCAGCAGTGCAATGCGATAGCCCAGCGTGTAGGTGGCGGCGAGCGCGCCTTGTGTTTCTTGCGGGGCGATTTCGATGCGGTAGGCATCGACCACCACATCTTGTGTGGCCCCCGCAAACGCGGCCAGCACGATCACGCCGACAAAGGCCAGCAAATGCCCCTGCGGCGTGATGGCGCTCATCAATAGCAGGCTGGCGGCCAGTACGATCTGCGCCGTCAGCAGCCAAGAGCGGCGCTGGCCCAGCAGGCGCCCCAGCACCGGCAGACGCAGACGGTCCACCGCCGGCGACCACAGGAATTTGAACGAATACGCCAGCCCCGCCAGGCTCATCAGCCCGATGTCTTCCAGCGACACGCCGCTTTCCTTGAGCCAGGCCGAGAGCGTGCCGCCCACCAGCAGGAAGGGCAGGCCGGAGGTGAAGCCAAAGAAGAACATGGTGAGGGCGGCAGGTTGCGCAAAAGCCTCGCGCAGGGACGGAGGCGAGGCAGGAGCAGGAGTCGCAGTCATGAAACGGCACCGGAAAACGAAGCGCCTACCTTAGCAGTTCGCCGCGCAAAAGTGCCGGCCACAAGGCGTCTGCCCCAAGGGGCTTGAGCTGCTGTCTTACCACCACGGCCCCTGGATTTTTTCTCCCTTGAAGACGATGCCTTCGGCCTTGAGGCGTCGGCGTTGTTCGGCGCCGCCCGGCGAATCGGCGCTCATGGCTGAACGGCCATCAGCGCGCACCACCCGCCACCACGGGGTACGGCCACGGTCCGGCAATTCGCGCAGTACACGGCAGACCAGCCGGGCGTAACCGGGGAAGCCGGCACGTTTGGCCACTTCGCCATAGCTCGTGACGCAGCCTTTGGGGATGGCATTGAGAGTGGCCAGAATGGCGTGTGTGGCTTCGCTCATGGGGTGTCTTCGTGGGGGAAACGTAGTGAAACCGGCTGTTTTTGCCTAGGGCAGGCTGCCTTTCGTCGGCATCGGTGACGACCTGTCGAAAGTTCAGCTAATCCTGATTCAAGTCAAGGCGCGGTTTCACCCTTCGTGGTGCGAACCATGCGTCATGGATAGAACAGTTTTTATGCAAAAACAGCTTTTTTATTTGAAGCACACGCCAGTTTCCGATTTTTTGTGTGAGTTGGTCCACACTTTTCCGCGCTGTCACACCCGTCTGACGCATTGGCGCCTGGGTGAGCACCACCGGTTGCCCCGTGTTTCATTTCAAGGTGGCTTACGTAGAATCCGCGCCTCGACGGAATTGAATACATTTTTTTAGCCAAGGATACCGATGCACTGATTAAAGAAAAGCAGGGGCCTTATGTACAGCACGGGAGCTATCACAAGAGATATGTCTGAGTGCATTTTTTTGGAGCGTGCTCATTTCTTTTCCGGGCTTGCCCGCTGCTGCGGAGTCTCACCATCATGAAGCTGGTCAATACCCAGACCGTCAAGAAACACACCCGGATTTTCCATATCGGCCTGCCCGCACGAGATGTGCTGGTGGTGCAGAGCATGTTCCGTGCACAGCCGGCCTTGGCCGAATGCTATGTCTTTGGCGACACTGTCATGGGCGATTTTGTCGATCTGCTATTCGTCAATGCGGACGATCCCGTTGCCGTCGGTGCCTGGCAAACACTGAGCAAGGAACGGCCCGAAGTGGTGGCCATCATGGTCTCCGATGGCGAACGCAAGTCGGCGCGCCATGTCTGGGTGCAGCGCCCGCTCGATTTTCGCAATTTTTCGCTCTTGCTTGATGCCATCACGTCGGCAGACATCAGCCGCTCAGCCGCCTCTGCATTGCCCTTGAGTCCGGACCGAATCAAGGTGCTGGTCGTGGATGACAGTTTTCCGGCACGCCAGTTCATGAAGTTGAAGCTGGAGCAGATTGCGCGCGACAACAGCATGAAGATTGTCGTCGACTTTGCCGACAGTGGTGAGCGTGCTGTAGAGATTGTGAAAGACGCCGATTACGACCTGGTGTTTCTCGATGTCGAGATGAAAGGCATGGACGGATATGAAACCTGCCGTCAGTTGAAAGAGTTGCGGCGTATGCGGGTCACCATGCTGTCGGGGCGGGCGCTGGCGGCTGATTTTCAGGCCGGGCGAGCCGCAGGCTGTGATAACTACATCGCCAAGCCGCCTGGTGACATGGACATCCGTACCGTACTGATGCTCACGTCGTTCAAGAAAATGATCCATAACAAATAATTCAGGTCAGGAGAAAATCCATGGGCTTCTTTTCCAGCATGCGCTTGAGTACGCGCATCTATATCCAACAGGCCGTTCTGGTGCTCGCCTTGATCGGCATGTCGCTTTACTCCCTCAATGGGGCAAGTCGTGTATCCGCTGAGGCGTTGTTGATCAGGGATGTCAACATGCCGATGAGCAAAGCCATGACCGAGGCGGTCAGCCAACGTCTTCGGCAGAACCAGAACTTCGAACGCATGATGCGTTATGGGCCTGATATCCAGCGTAGTGAATCCCGTCGTGAGCTCTTTGAGGGGGTTGTCCGGCGCTACCGCGATCATGACGACCGTGTGCATGCAGCGCTTGCCGATGTTCAGGAATATCTTGAGAAGTTCATTATTGAAGAGCGTTCGCATGGCGATCTTGAGAATGTGGCCTTGCTTGAAGCCGCGCGTGGCACGACGACAGAGCTTTCGTCACAGCAGAAAGAGTTCCGCCAGCGCGTGGAGGCCATTATTGCTGACTTTGAGGCGGGTCGTTTTGAGCGTGCGCTGATCGAGGGCGAAAAGCTGGAAGCGGGTGTCAGCGCCGGCAACGAAAAGATAGAGAGCTTTGTTGTAGAACTGCAGACGATTCAGGCCGACCCGATCAACAACATCAACAACACGGCAGAGACGCTGGAGTCCAGCCTGTTCATCATCGCCTGTGTGGCGGTGATCGTGGCATTGATCATGGTGGTCTATACCGGCTTTACGCTGCGTGAGTTGCGCAAGGCCATGGGCAATATCGGCAATTCGGTGCAGCAGGTGGCATCGGCGGCGTCGCAGAGCAGCAATGCCATCAGCGTGGTGGCCGATGGCTCGAAACAGCAGTCCGAGGCCATTTCGCAGGCGGTGACGGCGGTCAGCCAGTCGGCCGCCGTGTTGGCCGATGTGTCGCGCAGTGCCGAAGGCGCCAGTGACCTCTCCAAGCAGACGGCGACCACCATTCACGATGGCCGGGCACAGATGAGCAAGATGGCCGAAGTGGTCAACCGTATTGCCGACAACAGCGGCAAGATCAACAAGATCACCGATGTCATCAACAACCTTGCCAGCCAGACCAACATGCTGTCGCTGAATGCGGCCATCGAAGCGGCGCGTGCCGGTGAGCACGGCAAAGGCTTTGCAGTAGTTGCCGAGCAAGTGCGCAAACTGGCGGAAAGCTCGCGCAGCTCAGTGCAGGACATTGTCGATCTGGCACAGCAGGCCGCGCGTGACGCCAGCGAAGCGGTGTTGGCGGCCGACCGTGTGAACGTGGAGATGGGCAAGATTGCCGGTGCCGCCAGTGAAACCGAGCACATGATGCAGAGCATCGCGACGGCCATGGAAGAGCAGGTGGCCACGGTCGAAGAGATGCAGCACAACATGGATACGCTGAAGAGCATCGGTAACAACAATGCCAATGCGGCCGAGGAGATCACACAGACCATTCTCGAGCTGTCACATATTGCGGACGACACCAATAACGAAGTGCGCAAATTCAATATCTGAGCCGGCACAGGGAACCGATCGTGAGCACTCCGCCGCCCCGTCCCGCACTGGCCGACATGCTGGCCAACCTGCAAAAGCTGCGGGCGGCGGCGCCTGCGCCATCATCCAGGCCTGCCGCGCCGACACCTCGGCCGGCAATACAACCAAAAACACGGACGGCATCACCCCCAACTCCAACACCAGCGCCGACAGCGATGTCGGCATCACTGACGTCATCCGCATCGGTGGTCAGGCTCCTGAGCCTGTTGCGCGAATTCGCCGGTTTCCGGCCCACGCCGCAGTTGGAGCGCAAGCTGGAAAAAGTCTTTCAGGGCATGGGCGAGGCGGCGCTGGCGCGCTGGGTGGAGTCCTTGCAGGCGGATGCGTCGCGGCGCGAACTGATGGCGCTGGTTGAAGACCTGACCAACCACGAAACCTATTTTTTCCGCGACCCGCCGCAGCTTGAGGTATTGAGCCGGCATGTGCTGCCGGCACTGGTGCGCGAAAAACAGAAGCGTGGCGATAAAACCCTGCGCCTGTGGTCGGCGGCCTGTTCGACCGGCGAAGAGGCCTGGACGCTGGCGATGATGGCGCTCACCGCACTGCTGGACGCTGGCATTGCGCGCGAGCGGCGGCCCGGCGACATCTGGCTTCCGCCCGACTGGCGGCTGGAAGTGATGGGGACCGATATTTCGCGGCAAGCCATCCGCGTGGCGCGTGATGCCGCCTACCGGACGGAGTCGCTGGCCTCGTTCCGGCAGTTTCCGGAACGCTACCGCCGCTTTTTCGACGATGTGCCAGCAGCGGCCGGTCAGCCCGCCTATCGGCACGTGGGGCCGGCGTTGCGTCCTTATCTGCGCTTTGACCTGTTCAATCTGATCAGCCCGGCGCCTCCTTGCCGTGATCAGGATCTGGTGATTTGTCGCAATGTGCTCATTTATCTGGATATCGGGATGCATGCCCAGGTGCAGCGTGGCTTGCGTGATGCGCTGCGCCCGGGAGGCTTCCTCATGCTGGGCGTGGTCGACCGCCTGCATCTGTGTGAGGATTTTCATGACCGCTGGTTTGAGCGCTGTGTGATCCATGAACGCAAATAACGCGGCATTGCCGGAATCAGAACGTCTGGGTCTGCTCTTGTTCCGCAGCGCCGGCCGGGTGTTTGCACTGCCCGATGCCGCGGTACTCGAAATTGTGCCTGCCGGCACGGTAACCCCCTTGCCGTTCACACCGCCCTGGGTAGAGGGGCTGGCAAACATTGCAGGCCGTATTCTGCCGCAGGCCCGGTTTGCCGCACTTTTGGCGGTGGAGGAAGAGGCGACAAGTGCCGGTGAGCGGATCATCGTTCGCACGCCTACCGCCGACTGCGTGCTGGCGGTGGCGGTGGTGCTGGCGCGCATCGAGATCGACTGCGCTGACCTGAACCCCTTTGCGCCGGGCGATACGGCGGATAGTGCCCATTCGGCGAATACAGATCGTGTCGATGAAGCCAGTCATGCCCCCGACACCAGCCACACGCCGGACACCAGCAGCGCGCCAGAAACCAAAATCGCGGCAGCCGTCTATGTGTGCGCAGAGCTGACGTATGAGGGCCAGAGTGTCTTGCTGCTGGATGTCGCCCGGCTGGGTGCGCTTTTCAGTGAGCAGGAACCGGTATCCGGTCAGCCCGGCTTGCTTGGCGCGCCGGGCAGTGCCGTGCTGGACGTGGTGGATGAGCAGCTCGGCTGTCTGTGCTTTCGCGCGGGGGGCGAGCGCTATGCGATGGCATTGGCCGATGTCGGTGAAATCATCGAGGTTGCGGCGCTGACGCCGCTGCCGGGAGCGCCAGAAGGGGTGGCGGGGCTGTCGACCTTGCGTGGCGAGCCCTTGTTGATGGTCAGCCTGGCGCAGTGGCTGGGATTGCCGGCCGATGCTGAGCCCGCGGCACTGGTGCTGGAGCATGACGGGCTGCGTATCGGCTTGCTGGTGAGTGCGGTCGACGGCATGGCCGGTTTTGCGCCAGCGGCATTGCGGCCCCTGGGCGCGGGTGCTGGCCTGCTGGCCGGGGTGTTGCATCGTGCTGATGGCCGTGTGCTGGGGCTGCTCACGGCCACCCGGCTGCTGATGTCCGAGCGCAGTACCCGCCTGGTGCCTTGGGTGCCGACGCGTGCCCGTCAGCAGCATGAACGTGAACGTGAATACCGTCCGCACCTGATGGTGCAGATCGGTGGCGACACCTTTGGCCTGCCCTTGCCGATGGTCCAACGCATCCTGCCCTGGCGCGCGCCGGAAGTCGTCGATGCCGGTGAGGGACGCGAAGCGGGCGTGGTCAGCCTCGAAGGCGATGTCGTGCCGGTGCTCGATCCGGAACGCTTGCGTGTGGGGGTGCTGGCAGCAACCCCGGCGGCGTGGGTCGTGCTGGGCGATGCCGTACGGCCTTGGGCTCTGGCGGTGGATGTGGCGGATGCCATTGTCCAGGTGCCGGTCGATACGCTGGAGATGCTGGGTAACGGGCAGGGTAATACGCACGGCAGCGGGCAGGGCGGACGGCAGGGCGTCATCGAGGCAGTCGCGCATGTCGACGGCCGCCTGCTGGCCATTGTGTCGGCATCCGCATTGGCGGCGGGGCCGACATGATCCGGCTGCCGTTTTTTCCGGCACCGGCGGCGCGTACGCGGCCGGTGTCAGTGCTGGTGGTGGATGATTCGGGCTTCATGCGTCTGGCGCTGCGCAAGATGCTGGCTCGCGATCCGACCCTCCGCGTCATCGGCGAGGCCAGCACGGGGGAAGAAGCCTTGCGCCTTGCGCGCGTGCACCGCCCGGACGTGGTCACCATGGATGTGGAAATGCCGGGTGGCGGGGGGCTCCTGGCAACGCGGGAGATCATGGCGCAGTGCCCGACCAGCATCATCATGGTCAGCAGCCTGACACGTGCCGCCGCCGACACCACATTGAAGGCGCTGGCGGCGGGGGCGGTCGATTACATTCCCAAGGCCTCGTCGTTTGTTGATCTCGACATCGTTGCCATCGAAAAAGAGCTGTGTCGCAAGATCCACTACTGGGCCGACCGTCGCCCGGCGGCAAAAGCGGCCCTCGGTGCAACGACGGCTCGTGCCCCGGCGCTCAGTGGCCTGCGGCCGACGGGCAAGCCGGACTTGCTGATCATTGGCGCCTCTACCGGTGGCCCGAAGATATTGCCGCAACTGTTCAGCGAGCTGCCCAAACTGGACTGCCCGGTGGTGATCGCTCTGCATATGCCACCGGTGTACACGCAGAGCTTTGCCGAACATCTGGCCGCAGACAGCGGGCACGACGTCGTCGAAGGGCATGACGGCATGACGCTCACCGCCGGACAAGTGGTGGTGGCCCCCGGTGGTACGGACAGCCATATCCTGACGGGCGCCCGCAGTCCTGTGTTGCGTGTACGGCGCGAGGAGCAGTACGGCATCCATCCCTCGGTGGACGCGCTGTTCCTGTCGGCGGCTGTCCATGCCCGCAACCCGCTGGCCGTCGTGCTCACCGGCATGGGCGATGATGGTCTGCGCGGCAGCCGTGAGCTGCACCGTCGTGGCCTGCCGGTGCTGGCGCAAAACGAGTCCTCGTGTCTGGTTTACGGCATGCCGCGGGCGGTGGCTGAAGCGGGGCTCGCCAGTGAGCTGCTGGATGTGGCTGGCCTGGCCCAGCGCCTGCGGCACTGGTGTTCATCATGACCTGGTCTTTGAAGAGTTTTGCCAACGCGGGCGTGCTCTGCTGCAACGCTGAGGCGGTACGTCATCGTGATGACGGCCAGCACAGGGGCGACCAGCAGCACCAGAACACTATTTTGCGGATTCCGGCGGTCGCTTTGCGACCATCATGCCCCTGCGCTACGGCGCCCGAGCGAGGATAGAGAGCCATGACTACCCCCCTGCACCTTGCACCGCGTCGCGTGCTCATCGTTGATGACTCTTTCCTGATGCGCCGTGTCATCCGCAACATTGTCGAGCACGACAGCTCGCTGATCGTGGTCGGCGAGGCCGCCGACGGCGAAGAGGCGCTGGAGCAGGTGGTGGCGCTGGACCCGGAGATCATCTTGCTCGACATCGAAATGCCGCGCATGGACGGCATCGAATTTCTCCGGCGTGCCCAGCTCATCACCGATGCCTGCGTGATCGTGATTTCGTCGGTGGCCCAGTTGGGCTCGCCGCAGGCCATGGAGGTGCTGGCGCTGGGGGCCGCCGACATCCTGCCCAAGCCCTCGGGAGTGCTCAGTGTCGACTTCGAGGAGCAGCGCGGTCATGCGCTGCTTGATGCCATCGCACGCTGTGCGGCTTGAGGCGTCGGGAGAGCCTGATGAGCGATCTCACCGAACAGCTCTGGCCAGCCTTTGAGGCGGAAGTCGGCGAGCAACTGGAGCAACTGGAGCAGGGCTTGGCCCGTGGCCACGACGCCGATGTGCACGCGCTGTTCCGTCTGTTTCACACCATCAAAAGCAGCGCGGCGATGATGGCCTTTGGCAGCATGGAGGCGATTGCCCATGCGGCAGAGGATTTTCTCGATGTGGTGCGCTCCGGCCGGTCATTGATGTCGGCGCCTGCCACGGCCGCACTGTTGCAAGCGGTCGACACGCTGCGTCGACAGCTCGGCGAAGGCCTGGCCACGCGGCAGGCACCACAGGCAGCACCAGATGTGGAGAGGGCATTAAAGGCGCTGCTGGGTGACGGGGCCCCGTCCCCGGCAGATGTACCCATAGCAGAGGCTGAAGCCGGCACGGCAGGAACTGACGCGCCGGACGATGACCATATGGCAGAGCGTGCGGGCCTGTTCTGCGAGATGGCGGCCATGGTGTTGCCGGAAATGGCGGCTGCTTTGGTTGTGGCAGAGACGGCGCTGCCGGATATGGCGGCACTTTCAGCCGCGGCCGACAACGCCGGGCTGCTGGTCGTGGTGCGGCTACTCTCGCGGCTGGAGGAGGCGTCGCCCGATGCACGGCTGCGCCTGTTTGAAGAATTGCTGGCCCGAGTCCAGCACGTTGAGGCGCTGGGCGGGGAGAGTGCCGGCACGGCTGTCGCCCGGGAGCGACTGCGGCCGGCGCTGGCGCCGGCATTGGTCGCCGCCCTGCAGACCGCGGCGGTCGTGGCCCTGCAGCCACCGTCTGCGGCCACGGCGGGTCAGTGGCTGGACGTTGTGCAGCCCGTACGGCATCTGTGCCGCTTGCTCGGGCTTGGGGCATGCGAGCGCCTGCTGGCGCTGGCCACGCAAATCCTGCGTGACCTCGGCCGTGGAGCATTCGAGCTGAATCCGATGCTGGTCGAGCAACTGCCTTTGGCTCTCACGGTATTGGCAGAGCTACCGCTGGCCGACGGTGAAGACGCCACCGCTACCGCAATGGCCGAACAGTTGCTCGACAACCTGCAACAGGCGTTGCTGGCCGGCGAGATGACGGCGCCCGTGCCGGCCTTGCCGCTTTCGCCCGAGATGCAGGCTGTGCTGTCGGCCTCGTGCCGTGCGCAGTTGGATGCGCATGTGGCGGCCGGACACACGCTGGCCGAGATTGATGCCGACCTTGAAGCCATGCCTGACGGTGGCGAAGCCTTCGTGGCCTGGCTGGCCGCCCATGGCACCCCGCTGGCCAACCACACGCTGTTTCGCGGCGCCGGCCGTGATGAGTCCACACAACTGCGATTTCTGGCGGCCTTCACACAGTCAGCCGAAACACTCGCCGCTGATTTTTCCGCTCTTGATCCCGACGGCAGCCTGCTGCAACTGCGCTTGCTGCGTCAGGGGCGTGCACCGGTGGCCGGGGCCGCCGCATCGGACACATCGCCGCCCGCCGGTGCCAGCGTGGAGGCCGCCGCGCGTGTCAGCCAGTCTACCGTGCGTATCGACAGCAGCACGCTGGACCGCTTCGTCAACCGTGTCGGTGAGCTGGTGATGTTGCGCAACATGATGTCGCACAGCGTCGCGGACCCACGCTTGGGCGATGGCCTGCGCCGACTGCGCCAGTTTGTGGGGACGCGTGCCGGTGATGCTGCCGAGCGCGATGCGCTGCTGGAGTTGGTCGGCCTCATCGGCGAGCGCCGTGAGCAATGGCAGCAGGCGGATGCGCAGTTGCAGACGGCGCTGTCGCAGTTGCAAGACGAAGTGCTGGCGTTGCGGGTGGTGCCGGTGGGCAGTGTGTTCAACCGGATGACGCGTGTGGTCTGGAGTCTGGCGCAGGCGCAGGACAAAACCGTGCAGGTAGACATCCAGGGCGAAGACACCCGCATCGACAAGGGCATGGTCGATATCCTCGCCGAGCCGCTGTCGCATATGGTGCGCAACGCGGTTGACCATGGCATCGAAGGAATGGACGAGCGTTTGCTCGCCGGTAAGCCGGCGACGGCCGTGCTGACGTTGGCGGCGCGCCAGCAAGGCAATGCGTTGGTCATCACAGTGGCCGACGACGGCCGTGGCCTGGATCTGGCGCGCATCCTGGCGAAGGCGCGTCGCCAAGGGCTTGCGGGTGAACGTGATTACAGCGACGACGAAATCACGGCCTTCATTTTCGCCCCCGGATTTTCCACTGCTGAAACGGTGACCGCTGTCTCCGGTCGCGGTGTTGGCATGGATGTGGTGAAAACGCGGATTGCGCAGATTGGCGGGCAGGTCGATGTTGTCTCGCAGCGCGGCGCCGGCACTCGCTTTACGCTCCGCCTGCCCTTGTCGGTGGCCTTACAGAATGTGGTGTTGGTCGAGGCGGAGGGCCGTGTGCTGGCACTGCCCGAGCGGCAGGTCAGCGAGGTGTTCTCGTTGTCGGTCGAGGCGTTGCAGAGTGTGCAGGGGCAGGCCGCATGCTTGCTGCGTGGCGTGGTGCTGCCGCTGTATGGCCTGACGCATTTGCTTGGCCGCCGCGAGACGGCTATGACGGCGCGCGAGCAGGTTCATGTCGTGGTGTTCAGCGATGGGCGCCATCGCATCGGGCTGGTGGTCGATGCGGTACAGGGCCGGCAGGAAGTATTCGTGCGCGACATCCATCCGGACATCCTG
Organism: Moraxellaceae bacterium; assembly: GCA_030684415.1. GTDB lineage: Bacteria > Pseudomonadota > Gammaproteobacteria > Pseudomonadales > Moraxellaceae > UBA2031. The sequence goes on from JAUXNL010000608.1 coordinate 25,675, forward strand.
CGTCTGCCAGGTGTCGGCGGTGCGTCCATTCTTGGCGATGGCAGCGTCATCATCATTGCCGACGGTGACAAGCTGATGGAGCTGGCACGGCAACGTGCACAGGGCCTCGCGGAGCTGTTGAAGTCATGAGTACCACCACCTCCTGGCTAGCGCTGCGCTGCGGCGCTGTCCGCTTGCTGCTGCCGGCGGACCGAGTCGAGGCAGTCGGCTTTGTGGCAGACGTTGATGCTGTCGATGGTCACTGGTCGTGGCGTGGCCGGCTATTGCCAGTACAGGACTTTTGTTTACGACTGGGGCAGGGCGGGCCGGCGACGCAGTGGGTCGTGGTGGCGAGCGACGACCGCGCCTGTGTTGTGACCGTCGATGAAGTCATCGGTCTGCGCGAAATAGCGCCCATCGATTGGCAGCCCTTTACCGCAGTGACGGCCGAGGCGGCTTCTCATTTCGATTCTGTTCTGGCGGATGCGCATGGCAGCTTGCTGCGCCTGCGCCAGCCCTTTGCCTTTCTCTGACGACTTCTCTCCGCCGTATGGCCTGCCACGACAGAACCCTCCGCAACACTGCCCTCCGCAATACTTCCCTTTGCGATATGGCCTGCCGCGATATGGCCCGCCGTTAGCGGCAGGCTGATGCTTTCGTCCTTGAGCCGACGACAGTTTGCGTTGGTGCAGATGGCCAGCAGCGAGTGTGACCCTGGAGATGATGGTCAGTAGAAAGAGTGGCAAGCAGAGGACGCTCTCGGTGCTGCTCTATGCATAACGGAGCGTCTGTGCCGGGAGTCTCCCTGCCTAATGTGTGGGCACTGGCTTGTTGCGGCGTGGCATCAGAGTCGCGTGTACAACCGGGCGCCAGAGGCGGCTCTGAATAATCCAGAACCGTTCCGAAGCTCATGATCGCGGTGAGCCGCCGACCCTTCGGCAGTGCGCAGGGCGAGCAGAATTATTCTGATCTTCCTTTCCCGCTTGCTGCAAAAGCCCGGGATGGGCGTTTTTCAGTAAGCGGCTAGTACGGTGCATCGAGAGTGTGGTGCATCGAGAGTACGGTGCATCGAGAGTGCAGGGCATCGGCAAAGAGCATCGGATCAGGCGAGAGGATTGGCGGGAGTAGCCCTGCGTTAGCCGCCGGGCCGGGTGATCGGCGCTGTTGTGCTATCCGGTCTGACACGGCTTTTGTGCTAAAACGCCTGCCTGATTCCTGCTGCATTCGCCGCCCGATCACCACTGTCCCCCGGACAAGGAGCCCCGCCATGAAAACCCGTGCCGCCGTTGCCTGGAGTGCCGGCCAGCCGCTCACCATCGAAGAGGTCGACCTGCAGGGTCCGCGTGCCGGCGAAGTACTGGTGGAAGTGAAGGCCACCGGCATTTGCCATACCGATTACTACACGCTCTCCGGCGCCGACCCTGAAGGCGCGTTCCCGGCAATTCTTGGCCACGAAGGTGCAGGTGTTGTGCTGGAAGTAGGGGCGGGTGTCACCTCGCTCAAGCCGGGCGATCATGTGATTCCGCTCTACACGCCCGAATGCCGCCAGTGCAAATTCTGTCTCTCGCGCAAAACCAATCTGTGTCAGGCGATCCGTTCCACACAGGGCCAAGGCCTGATGCCGGATGGCAGCTCGCGCTTTTCGCTGGGCGGCAAGCCCCTCCTGCACTACATGGGTACGTCCACTTTTGCCAACCATATTGTCGTGCCGGAAATCGCGCTCGCCAAAATTCGCGAAGACGCGCCATTCGACAAGGTGTGCTACATCGGCTGCGGCGTGACTACGGGCGTGGGCGCCGTGGTGTTCACGGCAAAAGTGGAGGCGGGGGCCAATGTGGTGGTCTTCGGTTTGGGCGGCATCGGCCTTAACGTCATTCAGGGCGCGAAAATGGTGGGTGCCGACAAGATCATCGGCGTTGATCTCAATCCGGCGCGCGAGGCGATGGCGCGGCAATTCGGCATGACCCACTTCATCAATCCCAAGGAGGTGGAAAATGTGGTGGACCACATCATCCAGCTCACCGATGGCGGCGCGGATTACAGCTTCGAATGCATCGGCAACACGCAGGTGATGCGGCAGGCGCTGGAGTGCTGTCACAAGGGCTGG
>JAUXNL010000609.1 GCA_030684415.1 Moraxellaceae bacterium
GCCAGGATGATCAATTGCTGAAGTCCGTCGGGATCAAAGGGCTGTCTTTGGCGCAGGTGGTAGAAACCTTGAACCGTATCTATGGCCTGACAATCAGGTGACATTCTCTTGGCTTCTTTAGTGGCCACTGGCATATGGCTAGCACGCGGCTGTGGTCATAAAACTGGATTTTGAGCATATCCCCGCTCCAACCCAGCCCCCACCTTACCGACTCGACACCCAACAAAAAGCCCCCGCACCGTCACCGGTACAGGGGCTTTTTCACTACCAGCCGCTGTTACTTGATGTCGTAACCGCGCTCGTCGTGCAGCACGAGATCGAGCCCTTCGTTCTCTTCTTCGGCCGTCACGCGCAAGCCACCCGTCAACAGACTGGTGAGTTTGAGCAGGCCCCAGGTAATCACGGCGGTGTAGGCGATCGTGATCAGGATGGCCACCGACTGCACGCCCAGCTGTGCGCCGATGCTGGCGTTGTCGCCACCAAAGCCGGTGCCGCTGAACAGGCCGAGATCAGGTGCCCGGGTGACCGCCCATTCGTATCAAAAGATGGCAGGGGGACGAAGCCCCTCCCGAAGAGTCCAGGCTGATTGCCGCGCCAGCCCGGCAATCATCAGTCCATGATTCATGGTGTTGCCAACGGTGAAGTAACATCAATTTGCACAGTAACATGGCGAATGTTACTGTGCATAAAAATGTTACTGAGATGGCCCGTGAACCCTCTGCAGCAGTATCTAGAGCAGTACCTGAAGGAAGCCATGGGGCTGCATGTCTCCCCTGCGCCATCGTCAAAGCCTGTTCCAATTCCCCATTTTCTGGCACAGCTCTATGAGCCACGCCCCCTCATGGTGGATGGCCAGCTTTGGCTGGGCGTCTTTCTCCGGGAGGGCGAAGACCTCAAGCCGGCCACCTTTGAAAAGCATGTGCGTCAGCTCCCTTGGGGGGAGGCAACGGGCTACTTTCTGGTGGCGAAGGCGCTGCCTTCTTATGTGCGCTCCCGGCTGGTAGAGCGGCGTATCCCCTTCGTCATCCCCGGCCGCCAGGTGTACCTCCCACAATGGCGGATGGCCCTTCATCCCCATCAGGCGGAGGAGCGGCTGGTTCACATCGACAAGATGAGCCCAGCGACACAGCTTGTCGTTATCTTGGCGCTGAATAACCGGCTGGATGGGGTCGTGAGCCCCCAGAGGCTGGCCGGGCAGACTCTCTACACCAAGATGACCATGACGCGGGTTTGGAACGAGTTGGAGGCCCTAGGGCTGGGCGCCCAGACCAGGGAGGGCAAGCAGCGTTTGCTGTCATTCCCGGAGGGCCGGAAGGCGCTATGGGAAAAAGCCCGCCCCCTGATGCGTGATCCGGTTCAGGAGCGCATTCTCATCCTTGGCAATGACGTGCCGTTACATTTGCGGCTTTTGGCCGGAGAAAGTGCGCTGGCGGGTCAATCTTCATTGGTGCCGCCAAGTGTGCTGGTGTATGCCATGAGTCGGGAGGACTGGCGGCGGCTGGAGCAGAATGGCGTGCAGCGTGTTCCTTGGGAGGAGCCGGGTACTTGTCTGGTACAGGTATGGCGCTACACACCCCAGTTGGCCGACATGCCATGGCATGTCGACCCTTTCTCCCTGTATCTGAGTCTGCAGGATGAGCCTGACGAGCGCGTGCAGTTGGCCCTCGAAGAAATGATGGAGCAGTACCCATGGTAGGGCTGGACAAGTTTCAACAGCACTTCGCGGCATTCGCCGATCAATATGTGCTGATCGGTGGGGTGGCCACCCTGCTGGCATTGGAAGAGCAGGGACTAGAAGCAAGAGCCACCAAGGATCTCGACATTGTGCTGTGCGTGGAAGTGTTGAATCCTGCCTTCGTACAAGCATTCTGGGCATTTGTGAAAGCCGGTAGCTATCAAATCCAGCAGCGCAGCTCGGGTAAGAAGGTGTTCCATCGCTTCTCCAAACCCGCGACGCCGGGCTACCCGGCCATGCTGGAGATTTTTTCGCGTCAGCCTGATGGCGTGTCTCTTGGAAAAGATGCCCAGCTTACGCACATTCCGGTGGACGAGGATGTGTCCAGTCTGTCTGCCATTTTGCTGGATGATGACTATTACGCCTTCCTGCATGCCAACAAGCACGAGCTAGTGGGTGTGCAGGTGGCAAACGAGTATTGCCTGATACCACTCAAGGCACGCGCCTGGCTCGATCTCAGTCGGCGCAAAACGGAGGGGGAGGCGACTGACCAGAAAAATATCACCAAGCACCGCAGCGATGTCCTGCGCCTGTACCAGTTGCTGGACCCGGAGCGACGCCTAATCCTGCCGTCTGCTATGGCGGCGGATATGGCGGCTTTTCTTGAGGCACTAGGCAGCCAGGATGATCAATTGCTGAAGTCCGTCGGGATCAAAGGGCTGTCTTTGGCGCAGGTGGTAGAAACCTTGAACCGTATCTATGGCCTGACAATCAGGTGACATTCTCTTGGCTTCTTTAGTGGCCACTGGCATATGGCTA
>JAUXNL010000478.1 GCA_030684415.1 Moraxellaceae bacterium
TGCGCAATGACGCGCGCCTCCTGTAGACGCTCCTGCTGGCCGCGCTGGTGCCGGAGGTGGAGGCGCTCCGCGCGCTGACGGCGCAACGGCTCGCAGCTCTCAACCACGGGAGCGTGGTCTCGCCCATCGTCGGTCGCGAAAGCGGGGCGGTCCTCACGAAGCTCCGGACCTGGGCGGCGCAGGTGGGCGAGATCAAGCTCACCGACGACCAGAATCCCGTCGTGTCGCTGCATATCAGCGGCGTCGATGTGGAGCCGATCCTCGCCAACGCCGCCCACTATGACAACGATGGGAACCGGCGCCGGAAGGTGCGGGAGATCCTCTTTGCGGGCTTCGGTATCCCGGATGGCGGGCTGCTGAACCAGCAGGGCTTCGTCGAGGTGCCGCATATGTGGCGCGGCACGAAGCGGCAGATCGATCTCTGGCTCGAAAGCGTGGCCGAGCTCTCGGATGACCGCCTGCGCGGCCGCGCCGGGACGCCGACCGTAATCCTCGGGATCCCGTTTGACACCGCGGGACGGACGCTCGCTGATCACCGGGCGCGACTGCAACGCTTCCAGGAGGAAGCCGACACAGTCGTCTGGCTGCCGGCGCCGCTCGGGGATCGTGCGCTGCGAGACCTGGGGACGCTGCTGAGGATCGATTATCTGCTTATCGGCCAGCGCCTCGAGGAGAACTCCCCGAACCTGTCGGCTTCGGACCGGGAGCAGGCGCGGGCGCTGTTGCGAAATCAGCAGAGCCAGTTGCTGCAGCGCATGCGCACCGTGCTGGAGGCTGCCTACGGCATTCGCGAGGACCAGGATCGCGCCCTCGGCGTGGCGGTCCCGCCAGAGGACCACCTCAAATCGCTGGACGGGACTTTCCAACCCCAGGCGCCGCACGGCGCAATGCTGAAGGATGCCCTTGCGGGGCTGCTAGACCGCATGTTCGAGCATCGCTTCCCCGCACACCCACTCTTCGAGCAGGAGATCAAGACAGCCTCGCTCAAGAAGGTGCTTGAAGAGGTGGAGCGCGCCGCCGAGGAAACGGGGCAGAGGCGATTCATCGAGGACCGGGCAATCCGGCAGATTCTCGG
>JAUXNL010000481.1 GCA_030684415.1 Moraxellaceae bacterium
GCGAGATCGCGCGGATGCGCGGGCGAGCGAGAACACTTGGCTGTGCAGGTTTTCCCCCTCTCCCTTCGGGAGAGGGCCGGGGTGAGGGCCGGACTGAAAATTGACCGCTGGATTGGCTATGCCATCTATCCCCCTCTTGTCTGCCGAACGGAGCACAGCCGGCCGGGGAAGCCGCACAGGGATGTGCGGCTTAGCGCAGTTGAGGCAGGAGGCCGAATCTGCGCGACCCGATCAGCCGGTTGTGCGCAGAGAGGGCACCCCGCGCAGCGGGGCAGACATGCGGGGGCGCGTGGGGTGTCCAGAGGGGCCGCCGCGGAGCGGCCCTTCTGGGCCCCGCCGGCGAGGCGCACCGCCCTCGCAGAGAAACAACGACAACCAGCCAAGCGCAGCGAGCCACACCAACGCTAGCTAGCTCCACCACGGAGCCTCAGAAAACCCGCCAATCGCAGATGCATGAGGGCACCAGCCCGGCCGGCGAGGCGCACCGCCCTCGCAGAGAAACAACGACAGTCAGCAGAGCGCAGCGAAAAGCACCAACGACACGTCAGGATGAGCCAGAGGCAACAAGCCTCAGGCCGGCGCGAAATCCTGGATACGTCGGAACGGCTTTATCGCCTCCAGCTCATACGCCAGCTCCAGCAGCGTGCGCTCATCCCCATGCCGCGCCGACAGGTGCACCGCAATCGGCAGGCCCTCTGCCGTCGCGCCCATCGGCACTGAAATCGCCGGGCTGCCGGTCGCGTTGTTCAGCGGCGTGAAGCTTACGTAGCGCGTCAGGCGCTCGAACAACTGCTCGAAATCCTGCTCTGGCGATAGCCAGCCCAATGTCGGTGTGGTGTGGGCCAGTACGGGCGACAGCACGGCATCGTAGCTCTTCATCGCTTTTGCATATTGCTGCTGCGAACGGCGCAGACGGTAAATCACCATCGGTGTGCGCAGTGCGTTGCGACGATAGAGCGCGGCCAGGCCGACGCTCAGGTTGTCGAGCTTCTTAGAATCGAATTCGGGTGAAAACAGTTTCTGGCCGAAGGAGGACACCAGAAACGACAACATGCCCACGTAAGTGCTGAAGTCATCGGCAAACTGTGCAGTGATGGGCAGCGGCATTTCTTCAACACGATGGCCTTGCGCTTCCAGCAGCGCGGCGGTGGCGGCCACGGTGGCGCGGGTGTCGGCATCGGTCGCATGGCCGGTGATGGAGTCGAATACCAGGCCGATGCGCAAACGCTTTTTCGCCGGGCCTTCTACCAGCCCGATGGCGGGCAACTTGCGATTGCGGAAATGTTGTTCGGCGCCGGCAAAGAAATATGCGGTGTCGCGCACGCTGCGCGTGACCACGCCATCGGCGACGATGTTGACGGGTAGCACGCGTGCCGCCTCGATATCGACCAGCCGCCCGCGTGTGGGCTTGAGGCCGACAAGGCCGCAAGCGGCGGCCGGAATGCGGATGGAGCCGCCGCCGTCATTGGCATGTGCAATCGGCACGACTCCCGCGGCGACCAGTGCGGCCGAGCCGCCGGAGGAAGCGCCCGAGGAATAGCCGGTGTGCCAGGGGTTACGCGTGGGCGGCAGGCCCATGAATTCGGTAGAGGCGTTGAAGCCGAATTCCGGCAGGCTGCTTTTGCCGATGGGCAGCAGGCCCTGCGCTAAAAATTGCCGGGCGAAACTGCTGTCGGTTTTGGCTGCAACGGGCGCGACTGCTTGCGAGCCATGTTGGGTGGGTTGGTCGCGCAGATCGGTGTTGTCTTTGACGAAGGTGGGGATGCCGGCAAACACACTGTTGGGCGAGATGGCGCCGCGCCGCGCCTGTGTGCGTGCGGCGTCGAAGTTGTCGATATGGATGGCGTTGATGGCCGGGTTCACGCGCTCGGCACGGGCGATGGCGGCATCGACCACCTCGGCGGTGGTGAGCGTGCCGGCGCGGATCAGCGCGGCGAGGGCAACGGCATCGTGGTCGGCAAGGGCGTCATCGGCAAAGGCGTGGACAGTGCGGGCATCGGTCATGGTGGGGCTCTCGAGGTGTTCGGGTGCAGCGCTCACGGTCGCTCGCAAGTAGTACCGCAGGACAAAGCGCTGCCTGCCCGGTTGCGGCTCAGATAGCGGTTCAGATAGTGATTCCGGCAGCGCCTGGCGCGGAGCCCAACCTTGCGAGAGCCATGCGGTGATGTCCAGACCTCAGAGGGCCATGGACTGGCCCCGCGTCACCAGTCCGCCCGGCTGCGGCTGGTGACTGTGCGTGTGCTGACGCATGTGGCGTTTGTCGCCGCGTGGTGATGCGTCTCCTGACATGTGCCGGAATCGCGGGCTGAAAAAGCCCGGATGGGCGTTTTTCAGCAAGCGGTCAGGCGGCGCCGACGTCATCATTTGCCCTGCGCTCGGTGACGGATTCGGGCGCTTGCCATGCAGTCACCTTCGCCGACCATCGACCATCGACCATCGACCATCTACGAGCTACGAGCTACGAGCTACGAGCGCATGTAGCGCATGTAGCGCATGTAGCGCCGTGCGCCGTGCCGGCGTGCCAGTTATTTGCCGTTCGGCAATGGCAGGTCTTTCGGCCACAGCACCCAGAGCCGGCCGCGCTGTTTCATCTTGCCGGCCAGTGCGCCGGCGTCGTGGCCAAAGCCCCAGAAAAAGTCGGCGCGCACCGGCCCGCGAATGGCGCCGCCGGTGTCTTGCGCCACCATCAGGCGTTGCAGCGGGGTGCTGTCGTTGGGGCGGGTGGTGTCGAGAAAAACCGGGGCGCCCAGCGGAATGAATTTCGGGTCTACGGCAATGCTGGCGCCGTCGGTCAACGGCACGTTGAAGGCGCCGATCGGGCCGCCCTCGCCACCGGGCAGTACGCGGAAAAACACATAGCTCGGATTGGCCGCCAGCAGCTCTGGCAAACGGGCCGGGTTGGCCCGTGCCCAGGCCTGGATGGCCTGCATGGTGACCTGATCGATGGACAGCTCGCCCTGGTCGGCCAGCCATTTACCGATGGAGCGGTAAGGGTGGCCGTTCTGGTCGGCATAGCCGATGCGCAGCAGACGGCCATCGTCGAGCTGGACGCGGCCTGAGCCCTGCACTTGTAGGAAGAAGGCTTCGATGGCGTCGTCGGCCCAGGCCAGCACATTTTCTTGCAGCGGCGCGCGACCGCTGTCGATGTCGGCGCGGTTCCAGTAGGGCACCACTTTTTTGCCATCGACACGGCCGCGCACGCGCTGGCCTTTCAGATCGGGATAGAGCGCGCCGAGGTCGATGGTGAGCAGGTCGTCGGGTACGGCATGCAACGGTACGCGGCCGGGCCGATAGGCGCTGCCGCCGGTGAGCAGGGGCTCGTAATAGCCGGTGACGAGGCCGGTATCGCTGTCTTCGCCGTTGCGTACTTGCCAGGCCTGGAAGCGGGTTTCAAAGAAGGTGCGCATGGCGGCAGTGTCGTCGGCTGCAATGGTCTGCGCGTCTGTGCACAACGGCTTCCAGTCCGCTCGGTTGATGAGGCGCGTGCAGGACTGCTTCCATGCCGCCCAACTGCTGGCCAGAGCGTCACCCGGCCAGTTCGGCAGGGCCTCCCAGCCAACGGTCTGGTAGCTCGCATTTTCTGGCGCGGGCTTGCTCTCGGCTGGTTTGCCGGCATCCGTCGGGCAGGCCTGACACACCGGGCAGACGGCACGTGCCGTGAAGGTAACGGGGGGCGAACTGATGACCGTGGCCATCGGGCACTCTGGTGCAGACGCTGAAGACGGAGCCGAGGACTGGTGAGCGCAAGCACTCAGCAGGGCAAGCGATACGAGCAGAAGGGGAAGGCGCATCCGGGTTTCTCGAAACGGGGCATAGGCCGGCGATTTTCCGGGAAATTCGCCGGCCTTGCAGCGGGTATTTGTTAAGGACTGGGCCTGATGGCCGCAGTTGTGGCGCTCTAAGGGCAGGGTGCTCCGTTTTCTGTATGGGCCAGTGGCGTGGCCGCCGTATGTCCAAAGAGCTCTATATTCAGGTGCACTAAACCCAGGCTCACTAAATGCAGCTCACTAAATTCAAGGGGCACTGTGGCGGGCATCAGTGCGTTCAAGCACTTGCGATTGCCGGCACAGGCACAGGCACAGGCACAGGCACAGGCACAGGCACAGGCACAGGCACAGGAGCAGGAGCAGGAGCAGGAGCAGGAGCAGGAGCAGGAGCAGGAGCAGGAGCAGGAGCAGGAGCAGGAGCAGGAGCAG
>JAUXNL010000487.1 GCA_030684415.1 Moraxellaceae bacterium
GCGCACTCGATAACGAATCCGAGTACTACATTCAGGCCGCGCTTGAGAAGGTGATGGAAGGGCGCACGACGCTGGTGATCGCCCATCGCCTGTCCACTATCGAAAACGCAGACTGGATCGTCGTGATGGATCAGGGGCGCATTGTCGAAAGCGGAACGCATGCCACGCTTTTGGCGCAGGCCGGCATGTATGCCCAACTGCACAGCCGTGCGTTTGCAGAAGACGATGTGGCAGCGCCGGGGGCGGTGTGAGCCAGCGCTTGGTCAACGCATGGTACGCCCGTTCGCCATGGCCCTGGCTGTTGCTGCCGCTGGCGTTCTTGTATGCACTGGTGACGCGCCTGCGCCGCTTTTTTTACCGGACGGGTGTGCTGCGTTCGACGAAGTTTCCGGTGCCTGTTGTTGTCATCGGTAATATCACGGCGGGCGGCACAGGCAAAACACCACTGACGCTGGCGTTGATCGACATACTGCAGGCCGATGGCTGGCGGCCTGGCATTGTCAGCCGTGGTTATGGAGGCAAGGCAAACTATCCCTTGAGTGTGCAGGCGGATACGCCCGCAGCGGTTGCAGGGGATGAACCCTTGGCCTTGCAGCGGCGCAGCGGCGTGCCTGTCGTGGTCGATCCTTTGCGCGCTCGTGCCGTCGATTTTTTGCTACAGCAAACAGACTGCAACATCGTGCTCTGTGATGACGGCTTGCAGCACTACGCGTTGGGTCGCGACATTGAGGTGGTGGTGATAGACGGTGCACGTGGCCTGGGTAATCGCTTGCCCTTGCCGGCGGGGCCCTTGCGTGAGCCGCCATCACGGTTGGCTACCGCCGATTTTGTTGTCATCAATGGTGGTGATGTGGAGTGGCCGGATGCGCATCGCATGAGGCTTGAGCCGGGTGCCTGGTATGGCCTTGCCGATAAGACCCGGACGCCTCCGCTATCGGGCGCACGTATTCATGCCATTGCCGGCATTGGCAATCCTTCCCGTTTTTTTTCGCAGTTAGCGCTGGCCGGTTATGACGTGGTGCCTCACCCGTTCCCGGACCATCATGTTTTTACGGCGGCAGATCTGGCTTTTGACGACGGCCTGCCCGTTGTCATGACAGAAAAAGATGCCGTGAAGTGCGAGGGTTTTGCGCAGGTGAACTGGTGGGTAGTGCCGGTGACGGCCCAACTGCCTCCTGCATTTCACGACGGGCTGCTACAGCGCTTGCAGGCTTTCAGGAGATAAACATGCTCGACAAGAAATTGCTGGCCATTCTGGTCTGCCCTTTGTGCAAAGGGGCCTTGCGTTATGACAGCGAGCGTCAGGAATTGGTGTGCCGTGTCGATGGACTTGCCTTCCCCTTGCGCGACGGCATTCCGGTCATGCTGGAAGAAGAAGCACGTCGTCTGAGCGTTGAAGAGCGGCTGGGCTGAGGAGGAGTGACATGACATTCAAGGTAGTGATCCCGGCGCGTTATGGCTCCAGTCGCTTGCCCGGCAAGCCTTTGCTCGAGATTGCCGGCCGCCCGATGTTTGCACATGTGTACGAGCGGGCTTGTCGCAGTGGCGCTGATGAAGTCCTGATCGCCACCGACGATGCCCGTATTGAAGCGGCCGCCAAAGCGATAGGCGCGGATGTGGTGTTGACCTCGCCAGATCATCCTTCCGGTACCGACCGCTTGCAGGAAGTGGCGCAACGTCGCGGCTGGTCAGAC
>JAUXNL010000493.1 GCA_030684415.1 Moraxellaceae bacterium
GCGTGCTTCGTCTGCACTGATGCCAAGACCTTGCAGGACCTTTTCCGCCAGATCCAGGCTCGACAAATAAGTCTCACGGTTGATGACCTTCACGCCGATGTCCATGAGTTGGTAGGCGTGAGCGCGGTCACGTGCGCGTGCATAAATGGCGACATCGGGATAATTCCGGCGTACGCACTCAGCGGTATGTACGGAGTCTTTTACGTCGTCCATGGCGAGCACGAATATTTTGGCCTTGCCGACACCTGCGGCACGCAGTAGTTCAGGGTGAGCAGGATTGCCGTAATACACCTTGTTGCCAAAGCGGCGTACAAAATCCACTTGGCGTACATCTGCCTCCAGTGCGGTAAATCCGATGTGATGCATGCGCAGCACGCGCGCCACAATCTGTCCGAAGCGCCCGAAGCCCGCGATGATGACGGGGTTGTCGTGCGCATCGATGGTGTCGAAGTCTCGGCCGTCCTGCGGTTTGAGGCGAGGCGCCAGCCATCGCTCCAGCAGCAGGAAGGCCAATGGTGTCAGCGCCATGGAGAGCGTGACGATCAGTACCAGCCGTTCCATCATCGCCGTTTCGATTACACCGCTGCCAGCGGCAGTCGTGAACAGCACAAAGGCAAACTCACCACCTTGTGCGAGGGTCACGCCCAGGCTCATGGACGTATTCAGGCTGTTGCCGGAGAGACGCCCGATCAGCAGCAACACGGCGAACTTCATCAGCATCAAGCCGATGGCGGCCGAGACGATGCCGAAGGTATCCGTCGCCAGCAGGTCCAGGTCAGCCGTCATGCCGACGGCCATGAAAAACAGCCCGAGCAGCAGGCTTTTGAAGGGTTGGATGCTGGCCTCAAGCTCGTGTCGGTACTCTGAGTCGGCCAGCAATACGCCGGCCAGAAAAGCCCCCAGTGCCATCGACAAGCCTAGAGACTCCATCAGCAGTGCAATCCCGAAAACGATGAAGAGTGCCGCGCCGGTAAACAGCTCCGGGGTGCCACTGTTGGCAATGAAGCGGAAGGCAGGACGGATCAGCGTGCGACTGGACACGATCAGCAAAGCAAAAGCCAGGATAATGCGCAGCAAGTCTGTCCAGTCTTGCCCTCCGTCCTTGCCAGAGAGCAATGGAATGATGGCGAGCAGGGGAATCACGGCCAGGTCCTGGAACAGCAGGATGGCAAAGGCCTGACGGCCATGCTGGCTGGTGAGCTGGTTTTTTTCACTCAGCAGTTGCAGCACGAAGGCGGTGGAGGACATGGCAAGACCGAAGCCGACGATGAGGCTGAGCGTGAGCGAGTAGCCGAAAAAAATCCCGAACCCCGTAAACAGCGCGCCTGTACTCAGCATCTGCAAGCTGCCCAGCCCGAACACCGACTTGCGTAGCACCCAGAGGCGTGAAGGCTCCAGCTCCAGACCGATCAGAAAGAGCAGCATGACCACGCCATATTCGGCGATATGCAACACGCTGCGGCCATCACTGACAAAGCCGAGGGCGTCGGGGCCAATCGCAATCCCGGCGGCCAGATAGCCAATCACGGCGGCGAGGCCGAAGCGTTTGAACAGCGGCACTACCAAGAGGGCCGCCCCGAGGAAAAGGGCAATCTGGTGCAGTGAATCCATGACCATTCCAGTAAGCGGCAAGTGGTTGTGAGAGTGCCTCAAGTTGCAAGTTGACGGTAAACCGTCATCATCTTTGCCCTCGACTGCCCGAGCCCACCTGACAAGAATGAGGTCCTGCCATGGCCCGCCTGTATGACGACAACTCTCTTTCCATCGGCAATACGCCGCTGGTGCGCCTTAATCGCGTGTGCGGCAGCAATGCGGTGATTTACGCCAAGATCGAGGGTCGTAATCCGGCGTACTCCGTCAAATGCCGTATCGGCGCCAGTCTGGTTCAGGATGCGGAAAAGCGCGGGGTGCTCAAGGCGGGTATGGCGATTGTCGAGCCCACCTCCGGCAACACCGGCATTGCCCTTGCGTTTGTGGCGGCCGCCCGTGGTTATCCGCTGACGCTGACCATGCCCGCTTCGATGAGTCTGGAGCGGCGCAAGGTGCTGAAGGCACTCGGCGCCACGCTGGTGCTCACCGACCCGGGCAAGGGCATGAAAGGAGCCGTCGACAAAGCGGAAGAAATCCGCGCATCCGACCCAGAAAAATATTTTCTGCCACAGCAGTTCGAGAACCCTGCCAATCCGGCTATTCACGAGCAGACGACCGGCCCGGAAATCTGGAATGACACCGACGGCGCTATCGACATTTTCGTCGCCGGCGTCGGCACGGGCGGCACCATTACGGGGGTTTCGCGCTACATCAAGCACACGCAGGGCAAGGCCATTCGTTCGGTCGCCGTTGAGCCAACAGCGTCACCGCTGATCACGCAAACGCGGCGGGGTGAGGCGCTGGCGCCGGCCGGTCACAAGATACAGGGCATTGGCGCCAATTTTGTGCCGAAGAATCTGGATCTCTCGCTGGTGGATGCGGTGGAAACGGTCAGCAATGAGGAAGCGATTGATTTCGCGCGGCGCCTGATGCGGGAAGAGGGCATTCTTGCCGGTATTTCCTGCGGTGCGGCCGTGTGCGCAGCGGCGCGTGTTGCCGCACGCCCTGAGAACGCCGGCAAGATGATTGTGGTGGTGCTCCCGGACTCGGCCGAGCGTTATCTGTCGACGGCGCTGTTTGACGGTATTTTCACTGAGCAGGAGATGCAGCAATGACAATCGCGTACTGGTGTGTGCTGGCGGCCATCCTGCTGCCCTATGTCTGGACGCTGACGGCCAAGCTCAGCTCCGGCTTCCGTCCGCGAGACAACCATGTGCCTCGCGAGTATCTCGACCGACTACCGGTTGGGCCGGCCAAGCGTGCGCACTGGGCGCAGCTCAATACGTTCGAGTCCACTCCCGGCTTCATGGCGGCGGTCATTGTGGCGCATCAGGCAGGCGCGGCGCAGGCCACGATTGATGCCTTGGCGCTGGCCTTCATCGGGCTGCGGCTGGCCTATGGCTTTTTCTATGTCGCCGACCAGGCCATGTTGCGCTCGTTGGTCTGGATGGCCGGCCTGGGTTGTATTGTCGCGCTGTTTTTCGCCGCCGCCTGACGGCCTTTAACGGCTTGCTGAAAAAGCCCTGGATGGGCATTTTTCAGTAATGCCGTCAGGCCTTTTACTACGTTTGGGCTTCTGGGCCCGGGCGCCTATAATGCGCGCCGAATTCCTTTTTCCCCCGACCTCCAGCGAGCAGAACAGCCATGAGCTACAACAATGTACCGGCCGGCAAGGATGTGCCGAACGACATCTACGTCATCATCGAAATTCCGGCCAATGCCGCGCCTATCAAATACGAGATCGACAAGGCCTCCGATGCACTGTTTGTGGATCGCTTCATTGGCACTGGCATGTCCTACCCGGTTAACTACGGCTATATCCCGCACACGCTCTCCGAAGATGGTGATCCTCTCGATGTGCTGGTGGTGACGCCATTTCCGGTCCAGCCGGGTTCGGTCATCCGTGCTCGTGTGGTGGGCAAGCTGAACATGGAAGACGAAGCCGGTATCGATACCAAGCTGCTGGCCGTGCCGCACGACAAGCTCACTCCTCTCTACAAGAACGTGAAGGAATACACCGATCTGCCCGAGCTGCTGCTGGGCCAGATCAAGCATTTCTTCGAGAATTACAAGGCGCTGGAGCCTGGCAAGTGGGTCAAACTCACGGGCTGGGAAGGCTCCGAGGCCGCCAAGGCTGATATCCTCAAGTCGATCGAGGCGGCCAAGCAGTAAGCGCTAGTCGCCCAGCATCGCAGTCGTCCATGAAAAGGCCCGCCGTGCGCGGGCTTTTTCATGGACAGAAAATGACCATATGGACACCAGCCGCCGGTCGGCAATATTGTCGGACAATGCCATGAATTTAGGATAAATTGACTTATTGTCAAACAATGTTGTGATCTCTTCTGACAGGGATTTCTATAATTCGTCTCGTTGGCCCGCGCTCCAGTTTTGCCGGGCCGTTTTTTGAACGGATCGAATTTCAGGAGTTTTGTCATGGGTGAGCTGAAGCAGCTTTCTGAGCAGCAGCAGGGTCTGGTTGAACGCGTAAAGGAAATCGGCCAGCAGGTGTATCTGGCCAATCTGGGTCTGGTGACACGTGCCGAAGAAGAAGGCCGCAAGCAGTATGACCGTCTGGTGGCTGCGGGTGCTGAAGTGCGCGCTGACAAAGCGGCAGAAACTCCCAAGGCGCTGCTGGTAGCCGCCGGCCTGGTGCAAATCCTCAAGACCGAAGCTGAAAAGCTCTCGGCTGACAGCCTGAAGGCACAGATTGAAACCGCAAAACAGAAGCTGACAGGTCTGAACCTGAAGGAAGAAGGTCAGAAGCTGTTTGATGAGCTGGTTGCGGTGGGTGAAAAGCGTAAGGCGGCTTGAGGCCTCTTTATCGCCATTGATTTTGTGGTTGTGGTAACCCTCTTGGGGATGGCCCCCTCTGGCCATCCCCTTTTTTATGGGCGCCATTCGTCTTTTTGTGCAACTCGATTGACCAGCTATCCCGTCTTTTGGGTCAATCCAGCGTCACTCCTCGCCATTACCATCGGCCGCGGTACTGCCTAGCATGTACGCCTTTGCCGGCCTCCATTCGGGCTGTTTCGGCATCAGACGAGAGGGTGAGTTGTGACCAAGATCTTCCTGCGCAATCTGCTGGCGGCTTCCGCCATCACGTTTTCTATGGCGGCCGTGGCTGCTCCTGCGGCTTTACCGTCTCCCAGCATGGCGGCTCTCGATATCAAGCCGCTCGATAAGCCCTTGCACATGAAGTTTTGCATTTTCGATCTTGTGGGTACACAGGGTGATGTCTTCAGCTATGCCAAGGATCTGGTGCTGCAGGCTCGCAAGTGGAACCTCTTTGTCGAGCTCAAGGCCTACACCGATGAGCGTGTAGCGGCGGAAGACTTCAAGGCTGGGCAGTGTGATGGTGTGGCGATTTCCACGCTGCGCTCCAAGCAGTTCAATTTCTTCATGGGCAGTCTGGATTCGGTGGGCGCCTTGCCCAGCTACAAACACATGCGCGCGTTCATCCAGATGTTCGGCACGAATGAAAAGCTGAATGAACTGTCCATTAGCGGCCCTTACCAGACGGTGGCTATCGTGCCGCTGGGCGCGGCTTACGTGATGGTGAACGATCGCAAGATTGACTCGATTGAAAAAGCAGCCGGTAAAAAAGTTGCTGTGCTCGAGTGGGACAAATCGCAGGCGCGCATGGTGCAGCAACTGGGTGCACAGCCGGTAGCCTCGGACATCACCAACTTTGCAGGCAAGTTCAATAATGGACAGGTCGACATCATTGCGGCGCCGGCAGTGGCATTCAAACCGCTCGAGTTGTATCGGGGATTGGGCACCAAGGGCGCGATTTTCCGTCTGCCCATGATCCAGATTACCGGGTCTGTGATGATCCGGCGTGACAAGTTCAAGGATGTGCCGGACTTCGACAATATCGTGATGAAGTTGCGCCAGTACGGCGCTTCCCAGGTCGAGACGGTATTTGGCATCATCGATAAATCAGAAAAAGAGATTGATGCCCGTTACTGGCTTGATCTCTCGCCCGCTGAAACTGAGAAATACACCAAAATGATGCGTGAAGCGCGCTTGCAATTGACAGCGGAAGGCGTGTACGACAAACGCATGATGCAGTTGCTCAAGCGTATCCGCTGCAAATCGGATCCGGGCAACTACGAGTGCGCTCTCAAAGATGAGTGAGTCGTAGCGA
This sequence comes from Moraxellaceae bacterium, assembly GCA_030684415.1. GTDB lineage: Bacteria > Pseudomonadota > Gammaproteobacteria > Pseudomonadales > Moraxellaceae > UBA2031. Next base: position 5,738 of record JAUXNL010000493.1, read on the forward strand.
CCTGCTGAAACTGACTTCTGCAGGTCGTTAAAGGCGACGGTCAGAGGTTCAGATCATAAGGCGCTCCGGCGCCTTTTTTAATGCTCAGGATTTTGTGTCGGCGTCGTGCCGGAACTGTTGCAGATAGTCGCGAAAGCGTTGTGTGGCAGGGTCGTCGCGGTCCGGCACGGCAAGGCCGCGTTGCACGGCCGGGCGGGCCGCAAGGGTGTCCTGCCAACGTTGCAGTGCGGGGAGTCCTTCCAGGCTTACGCCAGCCCAGTCGGATAGACGCACCCAGGGAAAGCAGGCGATATCAGCAATCGAATAATCCCCTGCCAGAAACTCGTGATCGCGGAGCCGGTTGTCCATGACCTCGTACAGGCGCCGGGTCTCGTTCTGGTAACGAGAGATGGCAAACGGGATTTTCTCAGGGACGTACCGGAAAAAAACGTTGGCCTGTCCCTGCATGGGGCCGAGTCCGCCCATCTGGAACATCAGCCACTGCAGCACCAGTGACCGTCCCTGTGGACTGGAGGGCAGGAGTTGCCCAGTCTGTTCGGCAAGGTAAATCAGGATTGCCCCGGATTCGAAAACGGCAAAGTCATTGTGGCGGTGGTCAATGATGGCAGGGATGCGGCCGTTGGGATTGATGGCAAGGAAGGTGTCTGTTTTTTGTTCGTTTTTTAGCAGGTTCAAGCTGCGCACGGTGTAGGGAAGGCCGGTTTCCTCCAGCATGATGGAGGCTTTGTGCCCGTTCGGGGTGGCGGCGGTGAAAAGTGTGATCATGAGCCCCTCGGGTTGTTGGACTGACCGCTTGTGCGATGGCGGCCACAAAAAGATATACATTTGGTCACTTTGGGGCTAATCCCCAATGCATGACTGTGGTTAAAATGCAGGCGTCTTCCGACAGAAGAGGCTCGGCCCCGCTCATTGATGAGCAGGCGGACCCAAAGCCCGGTAACTCCAAAAGAACATCACAATAAAATCACCAGGAAACAAGGGAGTGGTCATGAAGCATCATTCTGCCCATCGTGGCTGGCTGGGGGCACTTGCCTTCGCCTTGCTGTCACCGCTAGTGGCTCAGGCCCAGCTTATCTGCGTATGGGATCCTCTGGGTGCGCAGGGTGATGGCTACAACACCATGAAAGACTATGTGCTCGCCGCCAAAAACTGGGGAGCTGCGATCGAACTCAAGGCATACACCGACGAGCGTGTGGCCACCGAAGACTTCAAGGCAGGGCAGTGTGACGGTGTCCTGATCACGGGCTTGCGAGCCCGCCAGTTCAACCAGTTTGTGGGCTCAATCGACTCCGTCGGCTCCATCCCCAGCTATACCCACATGCGCGATGTAATCGACCTGCTCGCCAATCCTAAGCTGGCGCGCAACATGATCAGCGGCTCCTACGAAATCGCTGGCGCCGTGCCTATCGGTGCGGGCTATGTGTTTGTGAATGACCGTAGCATCAATGAGCTTTCCAAGGCTGCTGGCAAGAAGGTGGCCGTGTTTGACTGGGACAAGTCCCAGGCGGAAATGGTCAAAATGATCGGCGCACAGCCGGTCTCTGCTGACATCACCACCTTTGCCGGCAAGTTCAACAACAACCAGGTGGATATCATTGTTGCCCCGATTTTCGCCTACAAGCCGATGGAGCTTTACAAGGGGCTGGGCACCAAAGGGGCTATCGCCCGCTTCCCGGTGATCCAGATTACCTTCCAGCTTGTGATCAAGCCGGAGGCCTTCCCGGCTGGCTTTGGCCAAAAGAGCCGTGAATACATTGCGACACAGGTGCCCCGGTTTTTTGGTCTGATCCGCAACACCGAGCGTGAGGTGGACCCCAAGCACTGGATGCACGTTCCGCTGTCTGATCGCGGTGGTTATGAAAAAATCATGCGTGAACTGCGCATCCATCTGACCAAAGCCGGCTTTTACGATCCGCGCATGATGACCTTGCTCAAGCGCATCCGTTGCAAGCGTGAGCCTGATCAGGCGGAGTGCGCCCTGACTGACGAATAATGCCAGGACCTGCCGTGCGCAGGTCTTTGTTGCTGTTTTTTGGCCCCTATGGGGCCTTTGTTTTGGGGTGTGTGCCCCGGGGAGAGCGAAGGGTATGAAGTGGGCTTCAATGGTGCGTGTAGCAGTCCTCGCGGCCGTCACCGCGGCAACAGGTAGCGTGCATGCGACGGCGGTTCAGAAAATCTGCGTGTTCGACCCGGTCGGCACTCAGGGTGAAGCCTTCAGCCTGATGCGCGACTTCAAGCTCACGGCCGCCAAGTGGGGGGCCAATATCGAGCTCAAGGCCTATACCGATGAGCGTGTGGCGGCCGAGGACTTCAAGGCCGGCCAGTGTGATGGCGCCATCATCACCGGCTTGCGTGGCCGCCAGTTCAATACCTTTACGGGCAGCATCGACTCGGTGGGCTCGATTCCCAGCTACAAGCACATGCGGGCGGTGATCGAACAACTGACCTCGCCCAAGGCGGCATCGTTGATGATCAGCGGGCCTTATGAAGTGGCTGGCATAGTGCCGCTGGGGGCTGCATATGTGTTCGTGAATGACCGCAGCATCAACTCGATCGAGAAGGCTGCTGGCAAGAAGATTGCTGTACTGGAGTGGGACAAGTCGCAGGCGCGCATGGTGCAGCAGCTTGGCGCCCAGCCGGTGGCGTCGGATATCACCAATTTTGCTGGCAAGTTCAATAACGGCCAGGTCGATATCGTTGCCTCGCCGGCCATTGCCTTCAAGCCGCTGGAGCTTTACAAGGGGCTGGGCACGCGTGGCGCCGTTTACCGGTTTCCGCTGGTGCAGATTACGGCCAACCTGCTGATCCGGCACGAGAAATTCCCGGCGGGTTTTGGCCAGAAGTGTCGTGAGTACATTGCCACCCAGCTCGATCGTGCTTTCGATATCATCCAGCGCTCCGAGGCGGATATCGATAACAAATACTGGCTGGATTTGCCTGAGCAGGACAAGGTCAACTACACCAAGCTGATGCGGGAAGCCCGCCTCCAGCTGACCAGTGAAGGCATTTATGACAAGCGCACCATGTCCATGCTCAAACGGGTGCGTTGCAAGTTCGAACCGACAGCGGCGGAGTGCGCGCTGAAAGACGAGTGAGGCGGGGAGACGGACGGGATGTTCGGCTGCCACTTCAACTGAGGCTGTAACAATGACAACAAGAGCAACCGCACTCCTGCGCCTGGTAGTGGTGGCGGTGTCCCTCTCGGCAAGTGCGGCACAGGCGCAGATTGCCTGCATCTTCGACCTCATGGGGTCGAATGGCGATGTGTTCAGCCTCGCGCGTGATTATGTGCTGCAGGCGCGCCGTGTCGGCATCAATCTGACGCTGCGGCCTTATACGGACGAGCGTGTCGCCCTTGAAGACTTCAAGGCCGGTCAGTGCGATGCCGTGATGATGACCAATCTCCGCGGCCGCCAGTTGAACAAGTATGTGGGCAGTCTGGACGCGCTTGGCGCCGTGCCGACCTATCAGCATGCCCGTGCCGTAATCGAGCTTCTGATGAATCCCAAAAGCGCGCCACGCATGGTCAGTGGCCAGTATGAGGTGGTCTCCCTCATACCACTGGGAGCGGTCTATCCGGTGGTGAATGACCGCAACATCAATACGCTGGCCAAGGCAGCCGGCCGCAAGATTGCCGTGTTCGACTGGGACGTGACGCAGGCCTCGCTGGTCAAGCAGATTGGGGGGCAGCCGGTGTCGGCTGACATCACCAACTTTGCCGGCAAATTCAACAATGGCCAGGTCGATATCATCGCCTCGCCGGCCGTTGCCTTCCGGCCGCTGGAGTTGTATCGCGGCATTGGCAGCAAAGGCGCCATCGTCAATTTCCCGTTCATGAACATCAACGGCATCGTGGTCATCCGCCATGATCGCTTCAAGC
>JAUXNL010000511.1 GCA_030684415.1 Moraxellaceae bacterium
CCACGCCGCCGAGCATCGAATTCTACACGAATTGGTCGCTGCCGTTCGGTGTCGCCATCGCGATCATGACCGTGATCGGGCAATTGGTCTGGTGGAAACGCACTGAAACGTCAGAAGACTTGGCCAACCGAATCCTGATTCCGTTGGTGTTGGCATCTGTTGTCACCATTGCCGTCATCATCCTCGCTGATATCCGCGATATCGCCTTCATGATTCTGATATTGGCCGCCTTCATCGGATTGTTCGGTAACGGAAGCATCCTGTACAGCTTGCTTCGCCGAAATCCGAAACTCATCGGCGGCTCGATATCCCATATCGGCTTCGCCTTGCTCATGATCGGATTTCTCGGCGCCGCGTTCGACCGACCCTTGCTCGACGAGCAGACTACCGAGTACAACAATGCCGTGAAAGCCGGAACTGTGATCGGAAACGACGGTTTCCCCGTGATTCAACCCATCGAAATGGTGGAGCTTCGCAAAAACGAACCGAAATTGTTGGGTGGACGCTATATGGTCACCTTCATGGAAGCGGCCACAACGAACCGCAATCGTCCGGGCGAGCAGGAATACACCATCAAATTGGAAGACGTGAAATCCGGAAGCGCTCCATTCTTCATGGTGCCGACCGTTTATCCCATGATCGCCAATGCGAACGCCGGAAATGTGAGTTGGACAGTGGATCCGGAAGTCCGAACCGGCTTCACATCCGACATCTATCTATATGTGGCCGGATCTTCCATGGTTGAACGCGAGCGCGAGCGGATGGGAGGCGTGCAGGAAGTGATGACAGCCGATGGCGCATCCTTCAAAACGCTTAAACTCAAAAAAGACCAATCCGCCGAAGCGGATGGATATCAGATCACCTTCCGGGATTTCGATCTGGTGGATCTGGCCACCATGCCGCAGAACACCACCATCGCCGTACGGGCCTTATTGGATGTGAAACGACTTGGCTCGGACTCCACATTCACGATTTCCCCGCTGTTTTCGATCATCCGGGAAGGAGATCAATCGATGACCAGTTCCGATGCGGTTTCGATGGGAAGAGGGGATATCTTGGTGCAGTTCACGAACGTGAATCCATCCACCGGCGAAATCGAACTACGTCTGGCTGGCGTGAACAAGATTGTGGAGCCGGATTGGGTGCTGCTCACCATCGAACGCAAACCGATGGTGGCGGTGGTCTGGCTTGGAACATTTTTGCTGATGATCGGCTTCAGTATCGCCATCATCAGACGCTGGAACGAAACAAAAGGAGCGATTCGGGATGAAGCGACTGCTTAGTATTCTGGTGTTGACAGGCGTGATGGGCGCGCACACGGCCTCAGCGCAACCCGTGCCGGGGAAAGCCTTGTTGCGGTCGCTTGTGCTGCCCGGATGGGGACAATACTATAATCAGCCCGACAACTGGACTGTCGGAAAAGTGCATCTCGCCGCCGATATCGCCCTCATCAGCGGGTATTTCGGGTTTTCGGCGCATGCGGGTCGCCTGAATGAAAATCTCATCACCCAATCGAAGCATTATG
>JAUXNL010000520.1 GCA_030684415.1 Moraxellaceae bacterium
GGTTAAGCTCGCGGCGCCTCTCGCGACGCACCCGCTACGCTCCCAATGACAGATTGCTCAAATCGATTGTCGTGTCCATTGTGGACGACCGCATGCAGCTTGACGAGTTCCTGGCTGAGGCAAAACGGCGTTATGGCCTAGTGCTTGGCGATGCCGAGGGCGTGCGTTTGGTTGATACGAAGCTCGTCGACCAAGAAGAGCTTAGCGAGAATCGAGACAACCTCGAAGCTAGGCTTATTGGGCTGGGTCTGGTTCGTAGACTTTCAGACTCTTGTTCGTTTGTTGAAAACCCGTTTGCATTCAAGGGAGAGGCAGCATGCTGACCGATCGCATTATTGGGCGCGTCGGTGCGGACATTCTCGCCAAGCGTATTTCCAATCAGGGACAGCCGGGAGACTCTGCGGCGCTCTTCCGACTCGACAAACTTTCGTCGAGCCAGATAGCTGCTGTGGCACGGGCGATTCTCGCCAATCCGGACCTTTTCGCGCACGTGGATTTGATGATCCCCGAAGCTTTAGTCGTAGGTCAGGGCTTGCCAACGGAGATACTGATCTCCCAGAACGCAGGCTTTGTGCGCAATAACGCCGTGACAATGAAAGCCGCCATCCTGACGGCGAACGGGAATGAGCATAATTTGGCAGATACGCTTGGCCACGTTATGGCCATCGGTGCCAAGGAGATGCGCGACGACCCCGGACCTTGGGTCGAGGCCGCTCTGTACGCGGGTGGGCTCTCGCCTGTTCCAGATGACCGAGCTGTGTTTCACGCCGCCCTAGGTGGCTTGCTCGCTTCTTCCGAACTCTCCCTGGTCCAGCTTGGCGAGTTCTGCTCCGAGATTGTCGAGGTCATTTCTACCCGAGGACTGCCTATTCGCGATGCGGTTGGCTTCGCGATGCCGTGTGCTGGGCTCCCGCGGGATAGCTTCTTCTTCTCCAATGCCAAGACCTTTACCGGCAGCCGAAAACCATGGGAAAAAGCATTTTCCAAGCTCTTCGATCAGCGCGCGCCCTTACTTAAAAAACTTCGGCAGAACGGTCAGCCGCTCGATGCTGAAGAGCTTTTAGAACGCATCGAGTCCAGCGCCGATGAGATCACTGAAGGAGCACGCCAAGCGTTAGGAGCTTTTGCCGTTGCGCCAGCAGGAGATCATGAGGCGGCTTCGGCACTGGCTCAGTTCGAATGGGAGGGCGACGGCGTTTACTTGGCCTTTGATAAACCCAAGGAGAGGCAGCTTGGGCTGGCTGATTCGACTATTCGCTTCTTCGATCACGATTGTGATCCTGAAAATTCGCTCGATGTCGAAGGACGCAAGCTGTTGGAGGACTTGAAGTCACGCGAGCGGCGCTCCGATTTTAACGAAGAAGACGAAGGGTTCTTCGTTAAGCATCGCCGACTACTCGAGCAAGATACCAAGCTCTGTGCTCGATGGGAAAAAGCGCTGTATGGGAAACCTATCGAGTGCAACGATTTCTTTGACGGCTTCGCTCGCGTGGCCAATAGCCTGCATGCGGGCCTGAGCGACCCCGATGGCGAGCGCATCCTGCGCTTCACCATCACAAAGGGTCGAACGGAGTGGCGGGAACGCTTCAATTACGACACCGGCAGCTTTTTCTCGGCGATGTATCGTGGTCTGAAGGAGTTGATGGGATCTAAGGTTGATTGGAAGGTCGAGCGTCTCCGAAATGCAGATCTTCCAGACCCGCTCTTCGATTATGAAGCTTTCTTCGCAAAGGAAAAAGAACTACGCAATAACAAGAAGAACAAAATAAAGCCAAATACATCGCTCTCACGTTCGGCTTTGCAGATTAAGTTCGACGTTGCTTTGGTAAAAGTCTCTAAGGATAAAGAAACGGTATTAGCCAAAACCCAACTCCTGTGGAGCTACAAGCCGACATCAATTGGCTTGTCGATGGTCTCCGATATGCGCCGCCTCTTGGAGAAGGGCGCGGTGGGATGTACGGAAGTTCCTCGTAAGCTCGTGAGTAAGAAGGGCGGCGTGCAAAGTGTGTCGCTGCTGGATACCGGAACTTTAGAAGCTACCTATTCGACCGATGCCGGCTCACTAGTTCCTGCTGTCAATAAGCTGCGCAGCTTGCGCCAAGATATCAAGGCTCGGATCAAAGAGCTTGCTGACGAAGGCCGACTGACGCTGCATCAGCGTGGAGAGATTAAAGCTATTTGGGATAGATTCGAGGAAGACTATATCAAGGCGATGGAGGACTTTGTCTCCACAGGCCTGCATGGCGAAGCTGTTATGCGCCAAGCTGAGTCTTTCGGGGCATTACTGACTAGCTTGATGATCAACGCCCGTGGCGACGTATGTCGTTCTCGTTTGGTCGCTGAGGTTCTCTCAATTGGCACTGTTCGTGTGGCCGGTGACAATCCTGCATTGATCGTTCCGCCTTGGCATCCTGAGCGAATGAAGGCCTTGGCGGTTAAGTCAAGGCGAGTGGCTGGATTCGTCACGCATTTGCTATCAAGCGGAAGCATTTTATATGGAGATCGAGAGATCTTCATGCGTGAGCTATCGGACGAAATCGCGCATCCCTTCTATCCCGAAATCGCTGTTCTCAACCGTGCAGGCGCACCGACACTGGTCTCCGAGAGCAGTACTACCAATGGTTATAGTCTCTTTGAGTCGCCTACGCGTAGTGCTGAGGACGCCATGACTGATGTTGCCCCGGCTGCTGCTGCTAAGCAGGCGCGTGAGCTTTTGGAGCGATATGTGGGCTTGCAGCCGCATGAGGCTTCTAATCTCAGTGTTGTTCTCTACAACGCTGATGCCGCTGAGCTTCCGCTGGCGACAGTGCGCGAACTCTCATCGATTCAGGAAGATGGAAGGTTCCAATGCAACGTGTCGGTGCGTCACTCTGATCCGGCGAAGCTTCGCAGTGTCTACGGTGAACTAGTCAATAAGGCTGGTGATAATCCGGATCTGCCAGTGGTTAGTGAGACCAGCGACAACTTTATGTCGAAGCTACGTATCTCGGTGACGCCGATATCAGCCACTCCCAGCGAAAGTGCTCAAGGCTTCAAGCCATTCGATGTGGCCTTTCTGCATGACGTGGTTGCACGCGCGGCTCAGTTGGAGTGGCTGCCAGTTCCCTGGACCAATGATCGGCCCAGCCTGGAACACGCCCCGTCACGCTGGTCCTATCGCAGTGTATCGGGCGAAAACGAGCTTAAATCGACTACGTTCTTGACCTGTCCTTGGCAGACCGCCTCCGGCTGGGCCTATGTGTCAGCCGTCGCAGCTGTTTACCGTCAGATGGACGCTTTGCCCGAGGAGCGCAGCCTGCCGGTACGTCGTATCTCGCTTCAGAGCTCAGCGTTGGCAGGCATGATCAAAGATGCGCATGACCTGGCTGAGTGGGTGGCAACCTACGACGAGCTGCTAGATAAGCGCCAGCTTCAGCATAATGACATCACCGTCGTGCGTTATCGCCGCGGCTCTACCAATGGCCGTAATATGATCGTTAGCTCGACTTCCGAGCATCGGCTATTAAGCGCTTTGTTGCGTCGCCGCTTGGATGAGTTGAACTTGCAGCTTGGTCCTGACGAGATACAAGCCGCTACCGACAGAGCCAAGCGTGACGCTCTTTCCATTTCCGGTGACATCGTGCTTCGCGCGGCGAAGCGAGGTGTCTCTGCTGGAGAAATGATAGGGCTTGTACTCAGTCGCTATTTGTTGGCTGAAGAGTTTAAGGCTGCTGCAGTTGGGGGGCAGGTCTTAACTGCTTACTTCCTGCTTGACGATTATGCCGGCTGGCTTTCTCAGCCAGAGAGTCGTATCGCCGACATACTCGCGCTTAATGTCGAAGAGCGTGAAGAGGATATCTGTGTAGTCATCTCTATCGTCGAATCGAAGTATGTCGGTGCCGACGGTCTTGCGAAGGCGCGCCGCGATTCCAAAGACCAACTTTTGGCTACGCTGGGCATGTTCCGTGAGGCGCTCTTCGGTGATCCTGGACGGCTTGATCGCGACGTATGGCTTGCTCGCTTGGCTGACTTGCTCATCGACGCTGACATTCCGCCGGGCCTGACTGGGCTTATGGAGCGTGCGCGGGCGAAGCTTCGGGAAGGTGAGGTAGAAATCTCTCTGCGCGGCTACTCGCAGGTTTATGTCCACACTTCGGATGCCGGCTCGATCTCCGCCTCCGATCAGGAGCTGTTGGAAGAGGCGGACGGTGTTCAGGCTTGGCAGGAGGTCTTTGATAGGCCCGACCTGCGCAAGCTAGTCGAGGCTTATGCCAAAGGAGCCAGTGGATTCGAAGCTCGAGCCGGGCTCGGCCCCCACTTGCCATGGACGGCTCAAGGGTTCAAGAAGCCTGCTCCGCGCGTGCCATGGCTCGCTGCTATGGGGCAACTTGCTAGCGGCACTGCCGAAATCGTAGTGGAGGCAGAGCAGGAGAGCGCCGATGTTGGTCATTCAGCCCCATTCAGCAGCCAGGTGCCTGAGCCTGAAGCTTCTGTACAAAAGCCGGTTGAGACCGCACCTGTCGCTAGGGCCGAGGATTTGAGTCTGACGCCTGCCAAGCCTGCCAACCTTGGCACTTCGCTCTCCGAACTTATTTCTGCCAAGTTTGCAGGCGGGGCACAGGCTGATGCCGAGCGTGAAGAGTGGGCCCAGGAGGTCACCAAGAAACTCAAGGCTGCGCTCAACAGCTACGGCCTGCAGGCAGCGGTTTTGGGTACGCGCTTGACCCCTAATGGCTGTCTAGTTCGCCTGGCCGGTTCCGACCGGTTGCGGGTCGAAGACATCGAGAACAAGCGCACTCAGCTCCTGACCACCCATGCGATCAATTTAGTAACTGTCCAGCCCAAGCCTGGTGAAATCGTGGTCACTGTCGCGGGCTCTAAACGCCAAGCCGTGTCGCTGTGGGAGCTCTGGTCGCGTCGCGAGCTTAACCGCAACGTCGCAGGCACTAACACCTCGTTTCTACTGGGGCTCCAAGAGATAAACGGCGCGTTGTTATACCTTAATTTGGGCTCGGAATTCGCCGGACTCTCTTCGCATGAGCCGCATTCGTTGGTGGCTGGTGCGACCGGTAGCGGTAAGTCCGTACTTATCCAGGCGCTGCTCTTGGACATTGCCGCGACTAACTCGAAGGACTTGGCGCAGATCATCTTGATCGATCCGAAAATGGGCGTGGACTACGCTCCTTTGGCCGACTTGCCGCACATGCGCGAGGAGATTGTCACTACCAAAGAGAAAGCCGGAGAGGTTCTTGAGGCTCTGGTGCAAGAGATGGAGGATCGCTACCGCGCTTTCGCAAAGGCGAGGACTCGCGACCTTCCAACATACAACGCCAAGGTATCAGCCGAAGAGCGCCTTCCGATGGTTTTTTTGGTTCACGATGAGTTCGCGGATTGGATGCTCGACGACACTTACAAAGCGGCGGTGGGTGCGGCGGTACAGCGCTTGGGTGTGAAAGCCCGTGCGGCCGGAATTCATCTGATCTTCGCAGCCCAGCGCCCTGATAAAGACGTGATGCCGATGCAGCTCCGCGAGAACTTGGGCAACCGCTTGATTTTGAAGGTTTCAAGCGAGGCCACATCCAAGATTGCGCTAGATCGGCCTGGTGCTGAGCTGCTCTTGGGTCGAGGTCACCTAGCTGCCAAACTCAATGGCGAGCAAGGTTTGGTTTTCGCGCAAGCGCCGTTCCTATCGGATCAAGACATCGAGATCGCGGTGGCCGCCATCAGCGCCGACAACCAATAGCCAGAGTTAAGGAATACTTCATGGCAAAGAAATGGCAGTCCAGCCCTCACACAATCGCTGACATACGAGAGTGGAATGGCAATGGAACTCTACTCCTGCAACCCGACTACCAGCGACGTGAGGTCTGGGGTGATGCCGCTCGCGTTATGTTGATCGACAGCATTCTCAACGATATCCCGATGCCGAAGATATTCGTGTCCAAGGCCATCAAAGACATGAGGACGTATCGCAGTGTCATCGATGGCCAACAGCGTATCACTACAATATTGGCCTTCTTGAATGACGGTTTCCAGCTAGAGGCCCCATATAACGGAGCTTTTTACGGGAAGAAGTTTTCCGAGCTATCAGAAGAAGT
>JAUXNL010000527.1 GCA_030684415.1 Moraxellaceae bacterium
CCATCCGCGCGTTATCGGATGAATCCGTGAAGCAGAATCGGCCGCATAAAGTGTTGATCATGATCGAAATGGGAGATCTGAGGGAAGGGGTGATGAGGGATGGACTGCTCGACTTTTACCGGCAGGTGTTCGAATTGCCCAATATCACCATCGTGGGGATCGGAACAAATCTGAATTGCCTTCATGGCGTGATGCCAAATGCCGACAAACTCATCCAACTGAGTCTGTACAAGCAATTGATTGGTTTGCAATTCAAGAAAGACATCCCATGGGTATCGGGCGGAACCACCGTCACTCTACCATTATTGATACGCGGCGATTTGCCGGTAGGCGTCAATCATTTCCGTATCGGCGAAGCCTTGTATTTCGGAGCGGATCTGTTCACAGGTGGTGTGATCGACGGCATGCGCGACGATGTGTTCGAGCTGTACACCGAAATCCTCGAAATCCAAGAGAAACCCATGCTTCCGAGCGGTGAATTGGGGATGGATCCGATGGGACACGTCCTTCAAGTCAATCCGAAATTGATCGGAAAATCATCATACAGAGCCATTCTGGATATCGGTCATCTGGATGTGAACCCTGAATATCTGATTCCCAAGGACGATTCCATCCGCATAGTGGATGCCAGTTCCGATATGCTCATCGTGGATGTGGGGCAAAATCCATCTGACCTGAAAGTGGGGGATGAAGTCCGATTCGGACTCAAGTACATGGGTGCCTTAGGCGTGATGAATTCGCGTTACATAGAGAAACGTATTTTTACACCGCGCTGATTCGCAGAGCCGGTATCTTTGGGCAAATCCTACCATTTCTCATCAGGAACGCCCATGTCTCTCGCTGTCAGAACCACCATCATGCTCGTGGTGGCCGTCGTGATATCCCTCGTATTCTGGTGGTTTCTGCGTGCGCCGGAACCCACGATCATAGGACCCTCCAGTTCGCCGAGCTCCCGGGCTGATACCCGGCTCGGAGTTCGGGTAACTGTTGTGGAACCCGAAGCATTTCAAGACCGGATTTTTGTGTCGGGTACCGTTATCGCCGAAGACGAAGTGTACTTGCGAAGCGAAGCGGCTGGCCGCATCATCGACCTGCGCCTGCAAGAAGGCACGTTTGTGCGGAAAGGCACCTTGCTAGCCAAAATCAACGATGCCGATCTTCAAGCCCAATTGCGCCGAACGACGTTGAATCTGGAACTGGCTCAAATCCGCGAAGCGCGTCAACGCCAATTGCTCGAAAACAGAGCCATTTCGCAGCAGGATTACGACATCATGCTGAACGAGGTGAATACGATTCTGGCTGAGATCGATCTGATCAAAGCCAATATCGCGAAGACGGAAGTCTATGCGCCGTTCGATGGCATGGTGGGACTGAGGAATGTGTCGGAAGGAGCCTTTGTCTCGGTGGGCACGCAATTGGCCACATTGCAGAATTTGGACCGCATCCGAATCGACTTTTCCGTGCCAGAGCGGTATGCGGCCAGTGTGAAAACACGAGATGTGATTCAATTCACGCGACAGGGATCCGGCGATACCTACACCGCCGTGATATCGGCGATCGAACCCCGAATCGATCCGAATACACGCACCTTGAGCATCCGCGCAACGGCCTCCAACCCGGGTCGGCGAATCCTACCCGGAGCGTTCGCTCAAATCACATATTCGCTTAGCGAGATATCCGATGCCTTGTTGGTTCCCGCAGAAGCCATCATTCCGGAATTGGGGCAGACTTTTGTGTTTGTGCTTCGGGATGGCGTTGCGCATCGGGTAGCGGTGCAAACCGGCATCCGCACCGATACACATGTTCAGATCACAAGCGGATTGGCGGTGAAGGATTCGGTGATTGTCACCGGAATCTTGCAATTGCGGCAGGGAATGCCGGTTCGGGTGGCCCAATGAGTTTATCCTCCATCAGCATCCGCCGACCTGTTCTTGCGACCGTGATGTCGATCGTCATCGTCTTGTTCGGTGTGATCGGCTACACGTATTTGGGTGTTCGGGAATATCCGGCAGTGGATCCTCCGATTGTCACCGTGTCGACGAACTATGTTGGAGCAAACGCGGATGTGATTGAATCGCAGATTACCGAACCACTTGAGGAATCCATCAACGGAATCGCGGGGATTCGGACGTTGACGTCCGTGAGTCGCGAAGGTAGATCCACCATCACGGTCGAATTCTATCTGGAAACGGATATGGAAGCGGCCGCGAACGACGTGAGGGAGCGGGTATCTCGGGCGCAGCGCAGTCTGCCGATGGATGTGGATCCACAGATCGTGACCAAAGCCGACGCCGATTCGTCGCCTATTGTCTTTTTGAATGTTTCCAGCGACACTCGTCCCATCTTGGAGGTATCGGACATCGCGTCTTCCCGCATCAAAGAACGGATGCAGACCATTCCCGGCGTATCGGCCGTCAGTGTTTGGGGAGAAAAACGGTATTCCATGCGATTGTGGATGGATCCGGCCAAACTCGCCGCCTATCAACTCACGCCGTTGGATGTGCGCCGCGCCTTGGATCGGGAGAACGTGGAACTACCAGGAGGCCGAATAGAGGGCCAATCGGTGGAATTATCGGTTCGCACGCTCAGTCGACTCGAGACGCCCGAAGAATTCAACAACATCATCATCCGTGAATCAAGCGGAAACGTGGTGCGGATGCGGGATGTGGGTTATGCCGAAATCGGCGCCGAAAATCTGCGCACCGTTCTGAAGCGGGATGGTGTGGCCATGGTGGGTGTGGTGTTGATTCCTCAACCGGGTGTGAACAACATCGCCATCGCC
>JAUXNL010000534.1 GCA_030684415.1 Moraxellaceae bacterium
AGCGGGGTCAGCGGTATTGATATACGGATTGATGTGCTGGTCGATACGACCGGGGGCATCCACCTGCGTGGAATCAATCTCGAACATACCCGGCGGCGTGTCGCGGCGCACAAAAGCAGTGCCGCGCAGATCGGTGATGTCGGCGATGGCTTCGCCGCGATTCAACCGGTGTGCCAGATCGACAATCGCGCGCTCGGCATTGCCGTAGAGCAGCAGATCGGCTTTGGCATCGAGCAGGATGGAACGGCGCACCTTGTCCTGCCAGTAGTCGTAATGCGCGATACGGCGCAGTGACGCTTCGATACCGCCGATGACCAGCGGCACATCGGGAAAGGCTTCGCGCGCACGCTGGGCGTAGACGATGCAGGCACGGTCAGGGCGCTTGCCACCTTCGTCGTTGGGCGAATAGGCATCATCGGAACGGATTTTCCGGTCCGCCGTGTAGCGGTTGATCATCGAGTCCATGTTGCCGGCGCTGATCCCCCAGAACAGGCGTGGGCGGCCCAGCACCTTGAACGGTTCGGCCGACTGCCAATCCGGCTGCGCAATGATGCCGACGCGATAGCCCTGCGACTCCAGCAAGCGACCGATGATGGCCATGCCAAAACTCGGGTGGTCTACATAGGCATCGCCACAGACGATGATGACGTCGCACACATCCCAGCCCAGCGCATCCATCTCGGCCCGCGACATGGGCAGGAAGGGAGCCGGCCCCAGACACTCGGCCCAGAACTTGTCGTGGCTGTATAGCGCCGGAACGGCAGGCAGGGAGGGGTGTTGAACGGAAGACATCGGGCGTACCTCGGATTGGCCGGGAATTGTACAGCAGGCCGCGCCATCCGCAGAGCAGCGAGCCGCCAGCCAGCTGCAGAAGAGTCGCGCTCGCACAGCGCGCCATGCAGACCACACAGCCAGCTCCAGAGTCACCCGTCAGGCAAACATTGGAGCCCTTCTGCCCTCACCTCTAAACTGGCTGCCATGCAAATGCCGAATACCGCCATGACCGCCACCCTCTCGCCACCTACCGCCCAGGGCATGTTGCCAAGCCCTTTGCTGCATGAGGTCCGGCAACTGCTGGAGACCGATCCGCCGCTGCTGCGGGTGCCGGCGTCGCTGCGTGCTGACTTCCGGCGCTACCGCCACCGCGATCTTGGCACCTACCTGCTGCTCAGCACGCCAGCACTGCTGCTGTTCTACCTGAGCACCGTGGGGGTCGCGACGCTGCTGTTTGCACGCCATGCCTCGGCCGCCGACCAGCAACTCTGGTGGGCGGGCTGTCTCTTTACCGGCACGGTACTGTTCGTCGGCATGGCGCCCATGCTGGTGGAACGCATGCGAGCCATATACACCCCGGTGGTGGCGGTGATGGCCACCTTGATCCTCACCAAGCTGGCGGTCATGCCCTCTTTGCTGGCGAACCCGGCGCTGGTGGCCTGCGAGAGTTTTACCTGCCTTACCAGTCTCATCCTCGTCGTATTGGCCTCGCGCCTGAGCATTGGCGTCTCCGCACTGGTCTGCCTCTGCTCCGCGCTACTCATTACCGTCATGCTGCTCGTCGTGTTCCAGGTGACGCCGGACTGGATGATGCTCAAGTACTACTTCGGCACGCCGGTCTTGGTCTGCCTGTATGTGGGTTGGCTACAGGAGCGCCAGGAGCGGGTGAACTTCCTGCAATCCCGGCTGCTGGTGCACGACGCCCATGAGCGCGACCTGATGAACCGCGAACTCAACCGCATGGCTCACCATGACGCGCTCTCCGGTCTGGCCAATCGCCGGCGCTTCGATACCGTGCTGGCCATGGAGTGGGAACGGCTACGGCGCGAGCAACGCCCGCTGGCGGTCCTGTTCATCGATGTCGACTACTTCAAGCGCTATAACGACCACTACGGCCATGCCCCCGGTGACGATTGTCTGGCGGCCGTGGGGCAAGCCATCGGCAGTTGCGTGCTGCGCCCGGGTGATCTGGCCGCACGGTATGGTGGGGAAGAGTTCGTGGTGCTGCTACCCGATACGGAAGTGGAGGGCGCCAAAGAAGTCGGGGAGCGCATCATCGCCGCTGTCGACGCATTGGCCATTCCCCATGCCGGCTCACTGGTGAGCGAGCATGTCACGCTCAGTTGCGGCCTGGCGGTGCGTAGCCCGTCTACGGGCGGCACCAGCGCCGATCTGCTCAAAGCCGCCGATACCGCCCTTTACGACGCCAAGCAGGCAGGACGTCACCGCCTTTGCGTAGAGGCGCTGGACGAGCCTCAGCCCCACAAGCAGGCCAGGGTCTGATGACAACGCCCCCCTCTTTTCCCGCTCCGCCAAGTCTCAAGCCGCAAGGCCGCTGCTCCGCCGGCTGATTCATGACCGGGATCACATCTTTGATGCATGACCCGTGCATGCCGCCCGACATTCGTCGGAAGACGCTACAGATGCTCGTGCTGCCGATGTAATCCTTGCGACCCCGATCCCCTCAGGCCGACGCGATTGACCTCTTCCTCTCTATCCGACACCACCTTGCTGGCCATCCGCAATTTGCTGGCAGGACGCATCTTTTGGCCACGCCTGCCCGCCCCGGTGGATGCGCTGTTTGCCACGCAACGGCAGCAGGAGCTGGCCTGGCTGGCGCGCAATGGCTGGCCGCTGCTCTATGTGTTGCTGGTGTTGATCAGCGGCACTGGCTGGATGTTTTTCGGCAATGAACTGGTGGGAGCCGACCGTGAGTGGTGGCTTGTCGGCCTTGGACTGATGACCAGCATCATGACCATCGCGATTGTTCTGCTGCAGTCGCCACGCCTCCAGGCGCACTACCAGAAGGTGATTGTGCTGTTCGGGGCACTCAGCCTCGCCATTCCCCTCATCGGCACCCTGGCGCTGGAAAGTGAGCGGCTGATGCAGGCGAACAGCTATGTCTGTCTGCTCATCATCAACATCCTGGTGCTGGCCCTGCGGCTTTCGCTCTTGCATGCCGCCATTTGCGGGGGCAGCGGCATTGTGCTGGCCGTGGCCACGGCCAGCCTTCTGGGCTTGCAGCCAGACTGGTTCATGCTGGTCTGGTTCAGTTGCGGCAGCCTGCTGATCACGCTCTTTCTCGGCGCCGTACTCGAACGGCAGGAGCGCATCAGCTTCTTGCAATCCCTGCTGCTGCGTCATGAATCCACTGAGCGTGAGCGCCTGAATACCATTCTTTCCCGTCACGCGAGTGAAGACCCACTTACCGGCCTGGCCAACCGCCGTCACTTCAATGAAGCCCTGTGGCGGGAGTGGGAGCGCGCCAGCCGCAATGGCCTGACGCTCTCGCTGCTCTTTATCGATGTCGATCACTTCAAACTGTTCAATGACAACCATGGCCATCGTGCCGGCGACGAAACCCTTTCCGCCGTGGCCGAGGCGCTGCTCAGCGTGGTGTTGCGTCCTGCGGACATGGCGGCGCGCTATGGCGGCGAAGAGTTCGTGCTGCTGCTGCCGGAAACCTCGGCACAAGGCGCCAGCGAAGTCGCCAACCGCGTGCTCGCTGCCGTGGATGCGCTGGCCATCCCCCATGCCAGCTCGCCGACCGCTGCGCATGTCACCGTCAGCGTGGGTGTCGCCACCATGCAGCCGCAAGGCGGCAGCGCCCAGACCCTGCTCGATCGGGCGGACGCGGCGCTTTATGCCGCCAAACACGCCGGCCGCCACCGCATCGTGGTCGCCGAAAACCCCTGAGGCATGCAGATGTAAACCATCGGTCAGATAGATGACCAGCCAGCCGTGAAGCACTGGTTGGCCCCGGCCGGCTGAGGTAAAAAGCGCTTTTTATGACCGATGGGTTCAGCGAAATGCCGCTTAGCAATACCGCCAAAGCCACCCCGGCTGCCTCCGTCAGCACACTGGATCGGCAGACCTTTCACGAAGCCATGGCGCTGATCGCCACCCCTCCATTGTTCATGCGCTTTCCGGCCGCTCTGGCCGAGCGCTTCGCCCAGCAACGGCAACACGAGTTCGAGCGCTTTATCGGCATTGGCGCCCCCGGCGCGGTACTGGTCTGCTTGCTGGTCATGATCGCCGGCAACTGGGGCTTCCATCAGGAATTGACCGGTAGCAGCGGCCGCATCTGGTGGACCGGCGCCTTCATGAATACCGTCATCGTGACCTTGGCAGCCGTGTCGTTCCTGAGTGCCCGCGTCCGCCGCCACTACACCGTGGTGCTGGGACTGACGGGCTTTGCGCTGATGACCAGCGTAGTGTTCATCTGCCTCTCCATCGACAACCCACGCCTCTCACAAAGCATGACTTACGTGGTGATGTTCATCGTCACCATCACCACACTGGCCCTGCGCCTCAGCCTGCCAGTCTCCGGCACCGCCTGCCTGCTGGGCGGCCTCGCCGGGCTCTGGCTAGCCCTGCGCGGCGGCACCACCCCGGACTGGGGCATGCTGCTGCACTACTACCCCGGCTCGCTGGCCATCAGTCTGTTCATCGCCTGGGTGCTGGAGCGCCAGGAGCGCCTGAGCTTCCTGCATTCACTCCTGCTCGCGCATGAGTCGGAAGAGCGCGAGCGCCTGAACCGTGAGCTCGACCGGCTGGCCCGGCTCGACACCCTCACCGGGCTGGCCAACCGGCGCAGCTTTGATGAGAGGCTCGGCGAAGAGTGGGAGCGTGCCCGGCGCGACCAGAAGCCGCTCGCCGTGCTGTTCATCGATGTGGACCACTTCAAGGCCTATAACGACACCTACGGCCATGGCGCCGGGGATGTTTGTCTGGCCGCCGTGGCCACCGCCATCAACGGCAGCCTGCTGCGCACGGCCGATATCGCCAGCCGCTTTGGCGGCGAGGAGTTTGTGGTGATCCTGCCGGGCACGGATGCGCAAGGTGCCCGCGAAGTGGCCGAGCGTATCCAGAAGGCCGTAGACCTGCAGGCACTGCCCCATGCCGGCTCTACCACCGCCAGCCATGTCACCGTCAGCATCGGCCTGACCGCCTGCATTCCCGAAGCCGGGCTGGCGCAGGCACTGGTGGAGTCGGCCGATGCGGCGCTCTATCAGGCCAAGCATGGCGGTCGGCATCAAATAGTCAGCGCCACCGGCGCACATGGCCTGAAAATGGCGGCCGGCTGACGGCTTTTTCCACGCCCCTCTCTGTACCGCCCGACCGGCTCCCGGACTTGCCAGGGCCGGACTCGCGCCGACCTGATTCGGGCCACGCTGATTCATGCCCCCTGATTCACACCACCCTGATTCGCCGAACACAGCGCCATCTCTGTCTTTTTCGACATTGGAGCGCGCCATGTGTCGTCCTACACTCGGAGGAATCGTCCTGATGTGACACTTACCGTGACTCTCACACCCCCACCATCCAGCTCCCGCCCACTGCTACCCTCTGAAGAGGTAGCCGAGCTACGCCACTTGCTGGACGACACGCCGGCCCTGCTGATCTTGCCGACAACTGTCCGGCAGAGCTTCGAGCAGTATCGGCTGCGTGACTTGGCCAGCTATATCCGCATCGGCTCAGTGCCATTGGTGTTGTTGTATGTGGGCGTCGTGCTGGTGGGCACGTTGCTGTTCGGGCAAGGTGTTTCCGCAGAGGACAGCCAGCTATGGCGCTGGGGCTCTATTTTTATAGGCCTGATGGTGGCCTGCGGCCTCTTGCCAGTGCAGTTTGCCGCAGGGCGCCGGTACTACACCCCACTGATAACCGTGATCGCGACGGTCATTCTGACCAAGCTCGCCGTCATGCCCAACCTGCTCGCGGACGCCGATCTTTCTGCCTGCGAAAGCTACCTCTGCATCATCACGTTGATTATCGCCGTGCTGGCATTACGGCTGAGCACCATCCGCACGGCGGTCATTTGTGCCGCGTCCGGCATGCTGGCCGTGACGGCCTTGCTGACCGGTTTCCGGGTAACGCCCGACTGGGGCCTGATGGCCTATTACTTTGTCTGCCCGGCGGCGGTCTGCCTGTTCGTGGCCTGGCTACAAGAGCGGCAGGAAAAAATCAATTTCATGCAGTCCCTGCTGCTGGCGCATGAAGCGGCGGATCGCGAGGCCCTGAACCGGAAGCTGGATCGTCTGGCGCATCAAGACGCCCTGTCGGGCCTGGCTAACCGCCGGCATTTCGATGCAGTGCTGGCGCAGGAGTGGGAGCGCTTGCGCCGGACGCAACGCCCGCTCGCCCTGCTGTTCATGGATGTCGACCACTTCAAGCGTTACAACGACCACTACGGCCATGGCGCCGGGGATGACTGCCTCACCACTATCGGCAGCGCGATTGCCGCCAGCCTGCTGCGGCCGAGCGACATGGCCGCGCGCTACGGCGGCGAAGAATTTGTCGTGCTGCTGCCAGACACCGAAATGGCCGGCGCCATCGAAGTCGGCGAGCGCCTGCTGGCCGCCGTGGATGCCCTCGCCATCCCCCATGCCACCGCCCAAGGCACACGCCATGTCTCCCTCAGCATCGGCGTTGCCGTCCGCACCCCTGCCAGCACCCGCGACAGCAACACCCTGCTCGATGCCGCTGACCGTGCGTTGTACGCCGCCAAGCAGGCCGGCCGTCATCGCGTCTGCGTGGAGCCCGGCGCCGACACCGGCAGCAACACCGGCGTCGATGCCAACGGTCAGGATTTGCCCATCGTCTGACCGCATCGGCACGCCCCGCGCCTCAGCGCCGCGCTAGCATCAAAAGCTGACGCGGAGAGCCCGATGACCGAACTGAACCCCGAACTTGTCCTGCTGGCGCTGGCGCCTGTCTTTCTGGCCTGCATCGGCTGGGAGATGTGGTACTGGCGCCGACATGGCCGCGATGACATCTACTCACTGCGCGACGTGGTGTCGAACGCCACACTGGCGTTGATGCATCAGATATCCGACGCCGTATTCCTGCTGCTGTTCATCGTCACCGCCTATCAATGGACTTACGACCATGGCCTCAAGCTGGTCTCCAGCGGCGCACTCAGCATCCTGTTGCTGTTCTTGCTGCAAGACTTTCTCTATTACTGGTTTCACCGCGCCTCGCACCGCATCCGCTGGATGTGGGCCTCGCATGTGACGCATCACTCGTCCGAGCGACTCAATCTGTCCACGGCGTTCCGCCAGAGCCTCACCTATCCGGTGTCGGGCATGTGGTTGTTCTGGCTGCCCATGGCCTGGGTCGGCTTCACCCCCAACGAAGTCATCCTGATTGTCGGCCTGAACCTCGCGTACCAGTTTTTTGTGCACACCCAGGCGATACCGAAACTGGGCTGGCTGGAATACGTGATCAACACGCCATCGATTCACCGCGTGCATCACGCGCAAAACCCGCAGTACATCGACCGCAACTATGCCGGCGTGCTCTCGATATGGGATCGCCTGTTCGGCACCTATGTAGAAGAAATCGAGCCTTGCCGCTTCGGCATTACCAAGCCGATGCCGACACACAACCCGCTGACGCTGACGTTTCACGAATGGCGCGACATGTTCCGCGATGCCTGGCGCGAAAAAGACCTGCGCTACCTCTGGAAGCCGCCTGAATGGCGCGCCGGTGACTGATTGCCGTAACGGGCTTCTGTGGCGGGCCCGAGTGATGAACTTCTGTGGCTGGCTTCGGTGATTGATTACTGAGACTGATGCTGGCGACTCAAAAGAGCACCGCTTTGATCCCGCAGGACGGCGCTAGCGAACAGCGCCATGCATTTCATGTCGGCTTCTTTTCACGGCCACGGCCACGGCCACACTTATGCTCAAGCTCACCTGCCAACCCAAGCTCACGCGCATGAAAAATGCCGGCACAGTTGCCGGCATTTTTTATCAACCGCCTCACACTCGCCGGACAATCACCCCCGGCGAAAGTTGGCGCTCAAAGCCCGAGCATGGGCAGCAGCGCTTCCACTGTCGGGCCATCAAGTCCGACGATGCCACCCACCTTGCCCGCCAATCCGCTTTTCAGGGATGACAGTGAGTTGTTGCGCAAGGTGACCGCGGCCTTTGCCGCCTGGGCCTCGACACCGCCCAGCTTCTTGCCTGCTTTTTGCTCCAGTTTGGCCAGCACGTCGGCCTGACTCAGCGGCTGTGCCACTTGCGGGAACAGCAGGCCGACCGTGGCGGCATCCATACCGGCAAACTGCCCGACCGTGCCCAGAAATTTCTGCTGGGCATTATCAATCATGCCGCGCGTGCCCTGTGCCGCCGCCGTCACCTGGCCTTTTTCTGCCACCGTCAGTGCCGTGCCGCGTGCCGCTTCAATACGACCCAGAAACCCGGCGATATTCATCGGCGTTGCTGCTCCGGCGGCAGGCGCCGCCGACGTGGCACTACCGCCTCCCATGATGGCATCCGTGGGACAGCCCGCGAGCAGCAGAGCAAGGGGAGCCACCAGCAAAATCTTGCGCATTGTTCTTCTTCCTTTGAGGTTGGGCACCTGCTGAAGCGTTTCTTCAGCCGGCAGTAAAAATTCAGTTACCTAGACGAGCCCGCGCGCGCGCGCACGCGGCTTTCACCTGCGCCGGCGCGGTGCCGCCGATGTGGTTACGCGCATTCACCGAGCCTTCCAGTGTCAGCACGGCAAACACGTCGTCAGCAATCACGTCAGAAAAGCCGCGCAGCTCTTCCAGCGACATTTCGGCCAGATCCTTTCCGGTCGCCACACCATGGCCGACCGCCTTGCCGACCACTTCGTGGGCATCGCGGAAGGCCGTGCCTTTTTTCACCAGATAGTCGGCGAGGTCTGTTGCGGTGGCAAAACCACGACGCGCCGCTTCACGCATGTTGTCGCGACGCGGCTCGATGGCCGGCACCATATCGGCAAAA
>JAUXNL010000543.1 GCA_030684415.1 Moraxellaceae bacterium
CCGACTGACTCGCTCAGTTCGTGAGCCTGCCGGAGGGCTGGCTCACGAACATCAAGGACGTCGGCTGAGCTCTCCTGAGCGTGGTGCCGGCGGCCAGGTGCGATCAGCGATTGCTCTTCGCACTCAGGAACGCCATATCGAGGAAGCCGTCGATGTATTTGCGCGAGACTTTCTCGAACTGGGCCGCATCCACTTCTACGTTGTAGCGGGTGACATCGGTGCTGGAAACGCCACCGACACCGCCCAGTGCGGAGATCATCGACAAGCCTTTGGTCAGCACAGCGGCAGCCTTGTCACCGGTGGTAGTGGCATTGACCACGGCCTTGTAGAACTTCTCATCCGTCGTCACCGGCAGCTTGGTCTTGAAGGCCGGTGTGCGGCCAGCTTTCAGCATGCATTCACGTTTGCCGAAGCGGGTCCAGCAGTCGAGTTCGCTCTTGGGCTTGATCGACAAGTCGCCGGAAATGCTCAGCTTTACTTCGCCACTCACAGAGGCGGAGTCCTTGTTGCCGAGCTGGAAGGCTTTGGCATTGCCGCTGGACTGGAGCTGCGCGAAGTCCACCAGCACATTGATGTTCACCGAGTCGGCGCCGAGCTCATCCATCAGGCGGCCTTCATAAATCGCCGAAGACTCGCCAGAGGCCTGCTTGAATGCTTGGCTCAGGCCGCCCCCCACGCCGATATAGCGTGGATCGAACACGGTCTGGCCAGTGGGTGCAAAGACCAGGTATTTGCTTTGGCCAGCCTTGAACTCGAAGGGGCTTTTCTTGCCGGCCTTGTGCACGCCCTGGAAATTGGCGTTCGCGTTCAGGTCTTTGCTGCTGACAACCTCGAAGCCGGCTTTGCGCAGACGGTCTTCCGCGCCCGTGCAGATGCTGTTGGCCATGGTTTGCATCTGGCTTTCGGTGAGGCCGGTCAGCGTGTAGAGCTGGATGACCTTGGCTTCGGCACGGTTGACGCCTACTTCACCGAAGAGTCCGGCGCCCGTGGAGGCCGAGGCGCTGCTGACCTGCGCAAACATCACGTTGCAAGAAGTGACGGCGAGCTTGCCGGTCTTCTTCATGTACTTGGGCGCTTCTTTGTTCGGCGCAATGAAGGTCGCGGCCTGGGCTTCGGCGGAGGAGGCGGCGTTGAACGTGGGCGGTGGCGGCGGCGTGGTGGCGCAGCCGGCGGCAAGAGTGATGGCGGCAAGTGTGGTCAGGCGCAGCGAATGACGGGAGGCGTGACGAAAGCGGTGGTGCAGGGTGGGGGCAGGCATGGGATCTCTCCTTGTAAAGGTAAACAGTCGGCGCCAGGCCGTCAGCCGGTCACCTTAGGATGAAGTGCCATGTTCGCCCACCCCTCGAACAAGGGGGCGGCAGACCACCGTGCCGATCTACGGACAAATGGCGCACCCACTCCCGCCTTGCGCCCATAAAAAAACCCGGCATTGCCGGGTTTTTTTATGGGGCTTGAAGCCGCAATTACAGGGGCTTGATGTTCGCCGCCTGCTTGCCCTTCTGACCCATGGTCACGTCGAAGGAGACCTTCTGGCCTTCGGCCAGTGAGCGGAAACCATCAGCGCGGATTTCGGAGAAGTGCGCGAACAGATCGTCGCCACCGTCGTCCTGAGTGATGAAGCCGTAGCCCTTAGCGTCGTTGAACCACTTAACGGTACCCGTTGCCATTTTTCATTTACCTGTAAAACGGAGTGATGGGAGTTATCCCGGGAGTGCATGGAACCTGAACAGGGAAATAACGGACCGGAGTACTGGCAAACGCTAGAACTTGGCAGGCGTGAATTCAGCCTGTGGGCATGCGGGGCTGATAATTCTCCATCCCTTCGCGGGCTGTCAAGACCCCCGGCGCTGGCGCTTGCACGGCGTCGGCACGGGGGAGGTGCAGCACTCGGCTCGGCAGTCAGTGCAGCGCTTGGCTCAGCCGATGGCCAGCGCCGTGCCAAGCGGGATGTGGAGACTGACCGTGCAGCCGTTGCCATCCGCCTGCCACTCCACCTGGCCCTCCAGCTCCGCCAGTCGTGCGCGCATGATGGCCATGCCACGGCCGCTGTCCTGCCACGCGGCGGGGTTGGCGCCGGCCCCATTGTCATGCACCCGCAGATGGAGGCGGTCGCCCTCACGCCCGACGTGCACGCCAAGCCGGCTGGCGCCGCTGTGGCGCAGTGCGTTGCTGACGGCTTCGCGCAAGACGCGGGTGAGGTTGGCATGCTGGCGTGAGCTCAGGATCAGGCCCAGCTCACGGTCGAGCCGGTTGTCCCAGTCGAGCTCGGTCTGGTGCGCGTCACAGCGTTCGCGGATTTCATCACGCCATTTGGTGACGGCTTCGCCAAGCACGATGTCGCGGAAGTTCAGCATGTGCAGCAGGCTGCGGGTGTCGCGAATGGCTTCGCGTACCAGCGGTTGCAGCTCCTCCGGGCTCTTGTGCAACAGCGTCAGCAGCTTGGCGCCAAGGTCATCGTGGATGTCGCGGGCAATACGCTCGCGCTCCACTTGGGCACCGGCATCGCGGGCACGGAACAGGTCGAGCGAGAGCGCAAACAGATGCTGCAAAGACTCCAGCGTCAGCAAGTCTTGCCGGGTGAACAGGCGCTCGCCATCGGCCGCATGACGCAGGCAAAGCCGTTGGCCGGGCCTGCGCATGTCGGGCACCAGCAGTGCCAGCCCGTTTTCCGTGACGCAGGCGTCGCTGCCCGTGGCGCTGCTGTTGGCGTCCGCGTTGTCGGAGATGCTATTGCCAGCGTCGCTGGAGTTTGAGGGGCTGGTGTCGGGAGCGATTTGCAGCGGGCGGTACACGGCCTGGAGGATGGCGGGCCAGCGCTCGCGCAGACGGGCTTCGGTCGCCTCGCCGGTGTTGGTCTGGATCAGCAGGGGCAGCACATCCGGCAACCACTGTTGCAGTGTGCGGTTACGGCCACCGCCGAGCAGTTCCCACAGGCGCTGGCGCACGGGGAAATACAGCCAGCCGACAATCGCCACCGACAGTGACAGCGCCATGCCCTGCGGCACGGTGAGCAAGCTCAGCAGCAGCACATCCACCAGCACCACCGCGAGCCCGCCGAGAAACCAGGCCCATACCGCGTACCACCAGGACTCCAACTGGAACAGGCGGTAGCGCACCACGCCCAGTGCCAACCCCCAGTACATGATGAGGAAGGCCCCGAACATCACGCCCTGCGGCGCGGGCATCGGCAAATTCAGCGCCGCCGGAATGATGATGACGCCGGCAAACAGTCCGGTGGCGAGGTAGATCGACAGCAGGAACCAGCGCAACGCCGCACGATCCGCCGGCGCCCGGCGTGTTTGCCACCATTGCATCGCGGCAAACACGAAGCTCAGCGCAAACACGATGAGCACGCCGAAGTGGAAGGTTTCCGGTCCGCCCTGCTGGGTCATGTCGAGCAGCCATACCGCAAAGGCGGCGCTGTAGCAGAGCAGCGGCATCCACAGGCCGCCGAGCCGGCGCGGATATACCCAGAGCAAGGCAGACAGTGAGGCCGTGAAAAACAGCGCCCCGAAATGATTGGTGACCGACAGCAGGCGGAACATCCCGCCCTCCAGCGCCAGTTCGCGCGTGCTGTAGATGGCCGCCGCTGGTGCAAACACCAGATAGCCCAGGCCGGTGAGCGCATAGAGGCGTGTGGCGATTGAGCCCGACGGGCCCAGCGCCCAGACCAGAACGCCGGTGAGCACGCCGCCGGCGCCCACGAACAGCTGGAACCAGAACAGGAAGGGCAGATCGCCCAAGCGGGCCGGGCGCGTGGCCAGCGCGACGGTGCCGGCATTGTTGACCTGCACGACCAGCGTGCCGGTGTGTAGCGCTTCGGCCAGCGTGTTTTGATCGTGCAGGAAGGCGTTGTAGTCGGCAAAGCTCGGCAGGGTATCGGGCTCTTCGATCAGCAGCTCGGCGCGAGCCACCAGTGCCATGTCAGGGCCGAAGGCCGTGAGCACGTCGCCGGTCTTTACTCGGCTGCTGTTAGGGCCACCGTTTTCGACGGCGCGCACGACAATACCGCCGTTGCTGTCGAGGCCCAGGGTCAGGCCGAGGCGCGGTGTTGCCAGTGCTTGCCAGATCACCAGCAGGCTGGTGACCAGTGTCAGCACAACGCCGAGGCCGATCAGGGTGCGGGGAGAAAGTCGCATGGGAAGTCCTTGTCGGATGCTGTGCCGGAGCGCGGGATTCCGGCAGTCGGATGGGGGGTTGGCTGCGGAGCATAACGGCCCCTTCTATTGCCGTCATCGACTGCCGTCATGTTGCCGCCGCGGCCCGGTTTCCCGCATGCTTCGCGCGCAGCAGCCCGCTTCAGCATCTCGACTTGACTGTCGATTCAGGATGTCGACGTAGCACGTCGACGGTGGCGGCCTGCGCCCAGTCATGAACAGTGGATGCCGAATGCCATGAAGCAGGTGTTGATTCTCGAAGATGTGGTGGATGCCGCGCAGTGGATGGCGGCACGCGTGCAGACGGTATTCGGCGAAGCCGTCGTCATCACGTTGACGCACACATTGGCGGGTGCACGCCGGCTTGCGCAGCAGTCGGCGTTTGATCTGTATCTGGTGGATCTGGGGCTGCCGGATGGCAGTGGCATCGACTTCATTCGCGATATCGACCCCGGCCGCAGTGGCGCTCATGTGGTAGTGACCACGATTTACGATGACGACGACCATGTTTTCCGTGCGCTGCGCGCAGGCGCACGCGGGTATTTGCTCAAGGATCAGTCGGCCGCCGCGCTTGAGCGAGCGCTGGCCGGGTTGGAGGAGGGGGTGCCGCCGCTTTCGCCGGGCATCGCGCGGCGCATGATGGATTATTTTGCGGCCTCCGTGCCGGCGCCGGCAGAGTCGGTCGATCTCACCGCGCGCGAGCGCGAGGTGCTGGTGCTGATTGCTGGCGGCCGCAACGTCAGTGATGCCGCCGCCCAGATGAAAATTTCCGTGCATACCGCTCGTGGGTATGTGAAAGACATCTACCGCAAGCTCGGTATTTCCTCGCGCGCCCAGGCCAGTCTCAAAGCGGCGCAACTCGGTCTCATCCATCCTTAAGCCGCTTGCTGCAAAAGCTTTTCAGCAAGCTGTTTTCCGGCCAAGGATGGCCGCGCCGCGAGTCAATCACGTCCAAGTGATTGATTCAGCGTGGAGCGACTCCGGACAGGTGCCGGCGTCGCTTGCTGAAAAAGCCCGGGATGGGCGCTTTTCAGCAAGCGGTTAGAGAAGCCACTACGCCTTTCTTTGTCCGTGCGCTGCCCGGCGGCATATGGCCTGCGCTCTCACCAGAAGGACGCTCCGGCGTCGATGACAGCAGGGGGGCTTAGGCCGCCTGATCTTTTTCGCCAGCAGCATCGTCCGGCAAGGCTTGTCTCGCTGGCTTGACCTGCATCATGGGCGCGGCGCAGCCCTCGTGTTGTCATGATGACGAGACAGGCAGACGGAGCGCAGCGATGGATATCGCCAACGAACTTTTCGGTACTTTCAGCGGGCAATTGGTGCTGCTGATTGGCGTCATCATGATTATCGGCATGCCACTCACCATCTGGTGGGCCTTGGGGCATGTGCGGGAATCAGAGTGCGAGAAAAAAGATCACAAGGCGCATCCCGATGCCTGACGCTGCCAGTGGCCCCGATGGTGCGCGGATTCACTGCAAACGAGGACAAATGTCATGGTCGTGATGGAGAAGAATATCGGCAATGCCGAGCGCGTGGTGCGCGTGATGGTCGGGCTCGGCGTGCTGAGTCTGGTACTGGTGGGGCCGCAAA
>JAUXNL010000557.1 GCA_030684415.1 Moraxellaceae bacterium
ATCTCGTGCTGCACGACGAGCGCGGTTACGACATCAAGTAACAGCGGCTGGTAGTGAAAAAGCCCCTGTACCGGTGACGGTGCGGGGGCTTTTTGTTGGGTGTCGAGTCGGTAAGGTGGAGTCAGGTTGGAGCGGGGGTATGCTCAAAATCCAGTTTTACGATCGCAGCAGCTTGTTGGTCATGCGCTAGTGGCACTAAAGAAGCCAAGAGAATGTTTCCCTGACCATCTTTCTACCTGTTGGCTTGGAAATTTCATGGCCATAAGCTTTGATCTCAATGCATTAACAAATGAATCATTATTTATTGTGCTTTCAATTGGCTCTGCTGAAATTACGATTCCACTAGGCTCAATGACCAGATTAAAGACAATTGAGCCCTCAAGTTTTGGATTGCGCAGCAGCGCTCGTTGATAGACGTCATTTAACGATTGGCCATAATGGTCAAGATTGCATCTGATCTGCTCCGCAGTGCGCTCGGCTTGCCCTTGAGAGTTCTTTGTTATTTCTATACATAAGTTGGGGTGATGACTTTCGGATTTCTTTGGTGGAGGCACTGATAAAAGTGCCGCAGCCTCTTCATTGCTTAGAGGCTTTAATGGTGGTTTTGCTATGGCAGTAGCGGATGAGAGTGCTATTGCTGTAATGATGGCTGCTTCATAAATGTTCATTTTACATGCCTAGTGCAGAGTTAACGGCGCGGGCCGTTGTGCTTGGGTGTAGTGATTGATGTGGATCACGTCGCCCGCTGATCTATCGGTTAGAAGCAGCTAGCTACAGACAACAGTGGCGCCATATGTATTTTTATACAGGCATTCATATTTCACATGAATTCTTGAATCTGCCAAAAGCCTTTCTACATTGCTACGGAATTGTGACTCGGATGCAGTGTCAACGAATTCAATTAGGGTTATATGTTGGCCGGCAGCAATTGCTGAGTCAGGCTCGATCATTGCAACTATAGTCTTGGGAAATGACATACGGTAACTCTTGGCGAGGCGGGTGATGGCATCCACATTCAGATATTCGGTCTTTTCATTGCTGATGATATGAATGCTCTTAATAATGGCAGCGCCAACGCCCAAGTTTTTTATGGAAATGCTTATGTTTGTGTCGGGACTCTTGTTGAAGTCGAAATCAATGAGCGGCCTTACGGAAAGGCGATTGTGCTGACGGGCAAGAAATCCCTGCCACATTGTGGCAATAAATGCTAAGGCAGCAATTACTACTGCTGAAATGGCGATGATGTCGGAATTGGAAAGGGATGATTCAGGTGCCGTCATGTAGAGTGCCTTCTAACGTGAAGTTCAGGCGCGCGCCACTGGCGGTTGCCAATTTGGCCGACAAGCTACCGCGTCGCCCGGGGCACAGGGTTAGGCGCGTCCAGCCGAAGCCGGACCTCAGATTGCTATGCAGTGAAGACCCCACTGAGCCAACTGTGGATCAGTGCCAATTCCTCCGCCTGCCCACCGGCCGGGAGATTGCCGGACTTCAGGTCGAGATTATTCTGGCCCTGACGTATTTCCCAGAGCTGAACCCAGCTATCGCGGTGATCAGAGATAATTTCAAAGGTTCTATTTTGGCGGCCAATAATGGCTCTCCAGTTGCCAAAGAAGCCTGGATGATCTTCAAACATCAGCACCTTGAATTTGGCGCCCTCTACCGCTGAGTAAAGCGATTTTTGATCCATGTGAAGCGAGCCTAACGTTAAATAGACCTCAAAAATGAGGTCTGATTTCCGTGAAAAACTGCAGCCTAATCTGGGGCCCGCCATCATGATCCTTTGATACTCAATAACTGCGCTATGGATCAGGCTGCAATTTTTGAGGTCTGACTCGAAGGGATTAGTAGCATGACGGACCGGGCTGATTACTCTGGTTGCAAAAGTGCCAAGCAGTCCATCCGGATGAAACATTACCGCATACGCACGGAATAAGGCTATTGGGGGCGGCACGTAACCCTGGCTGGTCTTTGGTGCATGCTCTTCGTTCTCGTCACGGGCACGTAGATCACGCTCGATACCCATGTCGCTGGCCATGCCGGGGATTTCAACCGACGCGGCAATCGCCACAACAGGGTGGTTCTGCCGTGTCCGTTATCGTGGCCGGGAGCCGACGGCTGAGAGCAGGGGGCATCTGCCCACGGCCACTTGGCCCTTGCGGCCAATTTCCGTGAGCGAAAATGTCAGGAGTTGCCCCGGGTTCGGGTTATTGCCAAGGCCCGGGGGGGTCTTGTAGGGTACGGGCTCGATTCCTGACCGGGGCCGGTGGCACAGGCGGTGGTTCGACGGGCTGCACTGCAGCGTCGTCAATGCCTTGCAAGTCCGCGGTCTCCACAGAGTCGAGTGTTTTGCGTCCGTTGCCCTTAGCGGCGGGCCTACCCACTTCCACTGGAGATAAAAACAATGGCCGCTTTTCTTTCTGATGACTGGTTTGCCAAAGTTGCTGAACTGACCGCTGCTGCCGGCAACCTGAATGTGCCCCCGGCACTGGCTGCCCTGGCGCTGAACGTGACCGTGAGCAAGCCTGATGGCAATGTCGATCTGTGCCTGAACGGCGGCAACTTCGAGAAGGGCCACAGTGCTGCTGCCCCGACCAAGCTGTCCATGCCGGGCGACCTGCTCCGCAAGATCTTCCTCGAAGGCGACCAAGCCGCCGGCATGCAGGGTTTCATGAGCGGCCAGATCAAGGTCGAAGGCGACATGAGCAAGCTGATGGCCATGCAGACCGCTCGCCCGAGCGACGAGCAGAAGGCACTGATCAAGCAGATCCTCGCTGTTACCGAGTAAGTTCCGGTAGTCGCTACTGTTTGCAGTGAAAAAGCCCGCTTCGGCGGGCTTTTTATTGCCTGCTTAAAAGGGCGGTCAGGCGCTCTTGAGCAGCCGGTCGACAATGCGCTCCAGATCGCCAAGATTGCGGCAGCTGTGGGCGTGTGTGCAGGCCGGCAAGTAGCGCAGCATTTCGGAGTCGCCGCTGCCCCAGCGGTTGCGGGCTTCCGGGTTCAGCCAGATCACCTGTTTGGCGCGGTCGTGGAACTGGTGCAGCAGGTTGGCTTCGGCCTCGCCGTTGTTGTTGCGCGCATCGCCAAGAATGATGAGCGTGGTGCGGCGGTCGATGTCGTGGCGGGCCAGATCGTCCAGATCGCGGAAGGCCTGGCCGTAATCGGTGCTGCCAAAACCGTAATGATCCATCACCTCGTCAATCGCGGCTTCTACCGGTAGGCGCTCAAAGCTTTTTGTCACCTCGTGCAAGGTGGATGAAAACGCGAAGGCGCGCAGCTTCGGAATCACCTCTTGCAGGCTGTACAGGAACAGCAGCAAAAAGCGGGCGTGCTGGCTGACCGAGCGGCTCACATCGCACACGGCCATCACCCGTGGCCGGTCTTTGCGGATGTGGCGCCAGCGCGGCTGCATCAGCACGCCGTCATAGGCAACGTTGTGGCGCAGCGTGGCTTTGACGTCGAGCAGGCCGCGTGCGGCGAGCTTGTCGCGGCGGCGGTGCACGGTGATCAGGCGTCTGGCCATGCGTTGCACGACGCGTTCGACATCGCGGAATTCACGCAAGGTGGCAAAGTCGACGTCGCGCATGATGGCGTCGCGGTCTTGCCGCCGTGCCAGTTGAAAATAGCGCTCTACCGTGTCGCGGATTTCACTGCGCAGGCGTTGCCGGGCCTGGCGCAGGGCTTCGGCGCGCCGCTGTGCGGAGGCCGAGCCGTCGCGGTCGAGTGCGCTGATTTCGGCTTCAAGGGCTTCGCCGCCCATGGCGTTGAGCAGGCGCCGGCCGAACAGGCCTTTCTGGGTAATCACGCGGATGTTTTGCAGGCGCGCGGTTTCAACCGCTTGGGCGAGTGCGAGCGCGAGTGCATTGGTGTCGCCGGCCATCAGTTGCTCGCCCAGTGCCGAGGCGGCGCTGCCACCACCGGAGCTTCCGCCGCTGCCGCTACCGGCGCTGCCTTGCCCGGGCAGGGGCGGTGGGGGGCTGCCGTTTTGTTCGGTGTCGGTGTCTGAGTCAGCGGGAGCGGAGGCGGTGTTGTCGGGTGCTAGCCCGAACTGGAAGAAATTATCAAAGCAGCGCTCGAACACTTCGCGGTGCGGCAGGCTTTTGGCCAGTGTGCAAGAAAGCGCGTCATGAAAACGCTGGCGGTCGGCATAGCCCACGGTATGAACGGCATGCACTGCATCGGCCACTTCCGGTGGTGAAACCGGCAGGCCGTTGTTGCGCAGCAGTGCGGCAAATTCAGTGAGCTTGCGATCCATGATTCAGGGCATTTTTCCGGGTTGCATTCTCATTTGTATCAGCGCGGCCATTCCAGAAATGACCCCGCCTCTCCGGCATTTGTAGGTGCGGATGAGTCCGCACCTACGCGGCAGTCAGTAGCGTCACCCACTCTGCAACAGCGATGTTTTTTGTGGGAGCGGCTTTAGCCGCGAAAAGGCGGCTATAAAACCGCTCTCTGCCTCTTCAGGTGTTCTGCACCTTCGCCCATCAGCCCATCAGCAGAGCAGTACCTTCGCGGCTGAAACCGCTCCTACAGGTGCAGAGCCGGCCTACGGTTTCTTTTTCAGCAGCGTGGGCAGCTTATCGCGCACGCTGTCCACATCATCCTGATGCTTGAGCAGAACGGTGAGCGTGCGTTCTACCCAGGTGGCGTCCAGCGCTTCTACATTGAGCAAAAGCAGTGTGCGCGCCCAGTCCAGCGTTTCGCTGATGGCGGGCAGCTTGCGCAAATCCTGCTGGCGCAATGTCTGCACGAAGGCAATCAGCGGGTCGCGCAGCTTTTCTGGCAGGCCGGGCACTTGGCTGGCGAGGATGCGTCGCTCCAGTACCTGATCCGGATACGGAATGTAGAGATGCAGGCAGCGGCGCTTGAGGGCGTCCGACAGCTCACGCTGGTTGTTGCTGGTGAGCAGGACTAGCGGCCGGCGCTTGGCTTTGATGGTGCCGATTTCCGGCACCGATACCTGATAGTCCGAGAGCAGCTCCAGCAAAAAAGCTTCGAATTCCTGATCGGCTTTATCGATTTCGTCAATCAGCAGCACGGCGCCTTCTTCGGCTTCCAGCGCGGCGAGCAGTGGGCGTGGCTCCAGGAAGGCATGCGAATAGAAAATGTCGCCGAACTGATGCAGGCGTTCGACAGATTCCGACAGGCCCGTGGCGCCGCGCAAGATGTCGCCGAGCTGTTCCTTCAGCAACTGCGTGTACAGCAGTTGCTTGCCGTATTTCCATTCATACAGCGCTTTGCTTTCGTCGAGGCCTTCGTAGCACTGCAGGCGGATCAGCTCGCGGTTGAACAGGGCGCTGGCGGCTTTGGCCAGTTCGGTCTTGCCGACGCCGGGCGGGCCTTCAACGAGGATGGGTTTTTCGAGCTGCGCCGCCAGAAACAGCGTGAGCGCGATGGCGTCCGAGGCGATATAGCCTTGGGCCTCCAGGCCGTCGCGCAGAGAGTCGGCGGTGAATTGTTTGCTGGCAAAAAGACTCATGGAAGGGGGCGGGCTCCGGATGGTGGGGCGGATGTCACTCGGTCATGACCCAAGGGCGACCATCGCCCGGGTGTACATGACAGGAAAACGCGACGCCAAACACGTGCTGCAGCAGCGCAGGGTCGGCGATGGCGGCAGGCTCGCCGTCGGCGAGTATGCGCCCGCCGGCCAGCGCGATCACGCGGTCGGCGCTGCGCAGGGCGAAATTGAGGTCGTGGGTGGAAAACACGACGGTGGCACCGCTGGCAGCCTCTTCCTGCAACTGCTGGCGCAGTTGCCGCTGGTGCGGCAGGTCGAGCGCCGTTTGCGGTTCGTCCAGCAGCCAAAGCCGTTCGTGGGCGTGTGGGTGCAGGCGCATTTGCAGCCAGGTGCGGGCGAGCTGCACGCGCTGGCGCTCGCCGCCCGAGAGCGCGTCGTAGGCGCGTGTGGCGAGCGTGCCCAGCTCCCAGCGGGTGAGGGCATCTCGGTACAGGGTTTCGCCGCGCAGGCCACTGCCACCATGCGGCCAGGCGGCGAGGCAGAGCAGTTCGTCTACGGGCAGATGCAGATGCTCTGGCTGC
The DNA here is from genome assembly GCA_030684415.1 of Moraxellaceae bacterium. Taxonomy (GTDB): domain Bacteria; phylum Pseudomonadota; class Gammaproteobacteria; order Pseudomonadales; family Moraxellaceae; genus UBA2031. The sequence goes on from JAUXNL010000557.1 coordinate 6,037, forward strand.
TGCTGGAGCAGGAAGGCGCGGCGGCGGGCAAGGCTGAGGGCCGGAAGGCTGCCCAAGGGCACCCCGTCCAGCTCAGCATGGCCGGTGACGGTCATGCCCGGCAGCCAGGCACTGTCGCCGGCCATGACGCGCAGCAGCGTGGATTTGCCGGCGCCGTTGGGCCCGATCAGTGCGGTGCAGCCCGCGCCGGCGCTGAGGCTGATGTCCTGCAGCACAGCCTGGCCGTCGAGGCGACAGTGCAAGTGGGTCAGGGCCAGGCTCATGCCGGCCTCCGGCGCAGGAACAGCAGCAGGAAGGCGGGCGCCCCGAGCAGCGCCGTGAGCACGCCCACGGGCAGCTCCAGCGGGGCGATCAGCGTGCGCGCCAGCCAGTCGGCCAACACGGCCAGCAGCATGCCCAGTGCCAGCGTGGCGGGAATCAGCACCTGATGGCGGAATAGCCCCAAGCGCCGTGCCATATGCGGCGCCAGCAAGCCGATAAAGCCGATGCCGCCGGATTGCGCCACCGCCAGTGCCACCAGCAGCGACGCTAGCAGCAGGATTTCGCGCCGGAAGTGACGGATGTCGAGGCCCAGGTGCACGGCTTCGGCCTCGCCCAGTTGCCAGACATCCAGCGCCGTGCGCCGCTGCCAGACGCGCAGCAGCGCCAGCGCCAGAACGGCAAGGCTGGTCAGCAGCAGCGGCCATTCCGCCAGACTGAAGCTGCCCATCAGCCAGAACGTGGCACTGCGCAAGGTGTCGGCATTGCCGAGGCTGAGTAAAAGATTCACGAGTGCGCCGGCCAGCGCGTTCAGGGCGACACCGGCCAGCAGCAAATCGGCGGCATTGCCCGACAGCCGTCGCCCGATCAGCAACACCAGCAGCAGCGTGCCCAGCGCGCCGGTAAAGGCGGCCAGCGGCAGTGCCCAGAGTCCGCCAATGCCAAGGCTGATGACCACAACAGCGGCCAGCCCGGCACCTGCCGACACCCCGAGCAGACCGGGCTCCACTAGCGGATTGCGGAAAAAGTCCTGCATGAGCAGGCCGGAGAGGGCGAGGGCGGCCCCGGTGAACGCGGCCAGCAGCAGGCGTGGCAGACGCAATTGCAGCAGCACTTCAGGCCCGGCGTCGCCGAGTGAAGCGCTGCCCTGCAGCAGCGATGCCGCCATCACGCCCAGCCCCGCAAGGAGCAGCAACACGGGCAGTAGCGGAGTCAGGCGGGAGGCGTTCACGGTTGGCAAATGCTTGGGCAAAGGGTGGAAGGAACCGTTGGCCAGATGCTGTGGCAAAGAGGCTTGGGCAGAGACAGTTGGGCGCGGCGGGCGGAGCCATAGCCTAACCGTGACGCCCGTGCTAAACCAGACAGCGTTTTCAGCAGAGGAGCAGTGTCATGGTCGCAGGGTATGTGCATCCGGATTTCACCGCCGTGGCCGATGTCTTTCGCCGCCAACTTCCGGTGGACCGCCCCGGTGGCGGCGCAGTGTGTGTGTATTACCGCGGCGTGCCGGTGGTGGACATGTACGGCGGCACCCGTGACCGCGATGGCACGGCCTGGACGCGCGACACGCTGTCGCTCTCGTTCTCGACCACCAAGGGGATTATCGCCACGCTGCTGCACCAATTAGCTGACCGCGGCCTGTTGGATTACGACCAGCCGGTGGCCCGTTACTGGCCCGAATTTGCGCAGAACGGCAAAGCACGCATCACCGTGCGCCATCTGCTCTGCCATGAAGCCGGTCTTTATGCCCTGCGCCCGCTGGTGGGCGATGCCGCCGAAATGCGCGACTGGCCGCATATGCTGCGGCTGATGGAGCAGGCGGCGCCGGTGCATCATCCCGGGCGTCAGAACGGCTATCACGCCCTCACGTTTGGCTGGCTGGTGGGTGGGCTGGTGGAAAAAATCAGTGGCCAGCCCTTGGCCACCACTCTCGCCGATAATCTTGCCGCGCCGCTGGCGCTGGACGGCTGCCACATCGGCGTGCCCGACAGCGCCCTCACGCGCTGCGCGCAGTTGATGATGCGGCCACCCAAGCCGCCGCGCCCCGCCGGATCGCCACCACCGCCCAAACGTCCGCTGCCCTTGCCGCAGCGCTTGGTGGAAACCGGCTTGCGCCTGACCGGCTTTGAGCCGGAAAGCACAGAGGCGGCCATGGTGCCCAAAGGCATGGCGCGCTTTGACTGGAATGCGAAGCAAACCGTGCAGGCCTGCATTCCCGGCGCGGGTGGCATGTTCAGTGCGGCCTCGCTCGCCCGTATTTATGCGGCGCTCGGCAATGGCGGCGAACTTGATGGCGCGCGTCTGCTGTCAGCGGCCACTGTGCAGAAAATGGCGACGGTGCAAAACACGGCGCGCGGCGCCGTCATCCCGGTGCCCATGCGCTGGCGGCTGGGCTACCACCGCGTGTTTACTACCGGGCCGCGTACCCCTCAGGCTTTCGGGCACTTCGGCTATGGCGGCTCCGGTGCCTGGTGCGATCCGTCGCGAGGCTTGGCCGTAGGCTATGTGGTGAATTACGGCATCGGCACACCGTTCGGCGACATGCGTCTGTGGCAAATCAACAGCGCGGTGATTCGTGCCGCCGAAAAAGTGGAGACACGGCGCCCGGTTTTCGTATCGGCCTGACGGCCGGCGGCAAAACACGCCAATGCAAGTGGTGGTTCTGACCATTGCCGCTATGACGAGGCATGGTCAGCATCAGGCAGCACTCCAGCCTGATGAGAAAAATGATAATGGCGACTTCTTTCCGGGAAAATCCGTTTCTTTCCTTTGTGTTCCTGCTGCTGGTGGCTTCTGCCACTGCCCAGGCAAATGAGGCGGCCATTAATCGGGCCGTTAGCCATGAGCCGGGTATACAGGCGGCGTCGTCAGTACGGCTGGCCCGTGTGGCCAGTGCAGAGGCAGAGCCCGATGTACTCGCCCTGATTCGTGCCGCCGAAACAGCATCGGCGGCCCCCGCCGCCTCACGCCGGCCCGAAACCGCTGCCGGAGACGCCGCTTTGCATGATGCGCAAGCCGGAAGCGCAACGGCGGCGGGCGATGTAGCCGAGCTGGCGCCTGCAGGCGCTTCGGGGAGTCTTGAAGCGAATGTCGGCGGGCATGTTGAAGCGAGTATTGAAGAAGCTATCGGGAAACGTTCGGCCTCAACTCCCGTGGGTCCTGTCGCTGCCAAATGGAAAACCGTCGGGCGTGATCAAGGCTTTGAGCCGCAATGGGTCACGGAAGAATTGTTCGAGGCGCAGTTGCTGAAAGTCCATGGCAAAGTGCTGGATCCGAAGCTCGGCCTGTTCGGGCCTGACTCGATGATGTGGAAAATGTCGCAGTACATTGTGCCGGGAGGCGTCGGTGCTGGGCGCGCGCTGCTGTTGCAGATATCACATCCTTGGGTCACCGCCGGAATTGATGAACATTCCATCACCCGCAAAGACCCGCTCAAGCGGGCCCGTAATACGTTTTCCTACATTCTGTCGATGACCTTCGGCTCGCGTGAGCAGGCGCTGGCGGCAGCGCGCGATGTGCGCACCATCCATGGCCGTGTGCAGGGGCACTTGCGTCAGCGCGCCGGCACCTTTGCCGAAGGCAGCGAGTACCGTGCCAGCGAAATACAGGCCATGCTCTGGGTGCATGCCACGCTCTGGGAAACCCTGATGCTGTCGTATGAGCAGTCGGTGGGAAAAGTCAGTGACGACGACAAGCTGCGCTTTTATGAAGAAACCAAACTCTTTGCCTATTTGTTCGGTATTCCCGAAGAAGCTCTGCCCAGCAACTGGTGGGCCTTCCTGGAGTATTGCGACAACATGCGTGCCAGCGGGCAACTGGTGGCAACGCCTGCCTCGCAGCAATTAGCCAAATATTTGTTCGGCTGGCATGGCGTGCTGATCTGGTTGCCGATGCAGTACGCCAAGCTCTCCACGGCGGCCAATATGGAAGAGCCGTTGCGCAGCAGTTACGGATTTACCTACGGCCCGGTAAAAGAGTTCATTTATGAGTCCAGCACGCTGGCCTCGCGCGTGGGGCACAAGGTCATGCCGGACTTCCTGCTCGAAAACCCGGTCTACAAAGAAGCGCATGCGCGTGTTCGCGGCAAGCGCGCTTGGCCTTTTACCCGCTTCCAGCTCTGGCTCGCGTTTGGTGAGTCTTCGCTGGTGCCATAAGGCAATGACATGCGCATGATGAACACGCTAATCCGGCCCTTGTTGCCCGTGCTGATGATGCCTGTACTGATAATGTTCTGTGCGCCCGTGCAGGCAGTGGAGTACCTGTCAGTGCGCGCGGCGCAGGCGGTGCTGTTTCCGGAGGCAACGCGATTTGTTTCACGCCCGCTGAAGCTGGAGCGAAAGCAGCTTGACCAGATTCTCGAGCAGGCACAGAGCAGCATGCGCACCAATCGCTGGAAGCTGTGGGAAGCTCGCCAAGGTGATGCGCTCCTGGGATTCGTGATGACGGATGCCGTGATCGGCAAGCACGAACTGTTTGGCTATGCCGTAGCGTTTGACCGACAGGGTGTGGTGCGGCGTGTGCGCATCATGAGTTATCTGGAAACACAGGGCGGTGAAGTGCGTGAGCCCGCATGGTTGCGCCAGTTTGAAGGGCGCCATGCAGGGTCTGCGTTACAGCTCGGAAAGGGTATCGACAATATCTCCGGCGCGACCTTGTCCTGCCGGCATCTCACGGAGGGCATACGGCGCCTTGCCTTTTATGCGCGTAATCATCTGGCTGTGCCTGCCGCACAGCCAGTAGCGCCGTCATCAATCACCGTATCAGCAGCGGTATCCGTCCTGCCATGAGTGTACTGATGCGACGTAGTTTGTACGTGCTGATGTTGCTGCTGGTGGGCAGTGGCGTGTTGGCGCTGTATGCGGAGTTCTTGCTGGCCACCCAAGACGATATTTTTCAGGTGGCGTGGGCACACGCCAACATGGCGCTGCACGGCACTGTAGCGATGGTTGCACTGATTCTGCTGGGCATGATTGGCCAGGCCCATGTGCTGCCGCGCTGGCAAGGGTTGCGCAATCGCCGCAGTGGCATCTGGCTGGGTGCAGTGTTGGCGTTGCTCGCGCTGAGCGGTGCCGGCCTGTACTACCTGCGTGGCGACACGGTGCGCGATTTCAATGAGTGGCTGCATCTGGCGACGGGCTTTGTGCTACCTATCCTCTTGTGCTGGCATGCGCGAGAGCGTCAGCGGACATGATCAGCCGGGTAGCCGGGTAGGGCGGATTAGCGCAGCGTAATCCGCCGATGGTTGAGCCTGCCCGGTATTCACTCTTGCTGTGTATTCGGGTCGGGCATGGAGGATGACATCATCCGGCTAATCCAGCCTACACAGTGCAAGGCTCCGGGGTTGCCGTTGGAGTCGCCATAAAAAATGCCCGGTCAGGAACCGGGCATTTTTTATGGCGCGCTTTCTATGGCGCATGGGCGATTTACCGCCGCCGCGCTGATGTCCATGATGGCGGCGTCAGCGTGCTTGCACCGTTCCTGCAAGATGCGGCTTGCCGCTTTTCTGGTCGCTGACCCCAAAGCTTATGTCATTGCCTTTTACATCCGACTGGAACGCGATTTTCGCGGGCAGCAGGACGGGCAGCTTGAATTGCACATCAACCGTGAAGGCATCGGGCAGACGGCCATCAAGTGCGGCCATGCAGCGCGCCTTTGTCCACATGCCATGGGCAATGGCACGCGGAAAACCGAACAGCTTGGCCGTGAAGGCATAAAGATGGATGGGGTTGCGGTCGCCGGAAGCGGCGCCGTAACGGCGGCCGGTATCGGCGGGCACCGTCCATTGCACCACCGGACTTGGCGTCGCGGCGGCATTTTTTGCCGTGGCTGGCTTGGCGCCGTCGCTGCTGCCTCCCGCTTGCCGGCGCAGCATGGTGCTGGCGGCGTCCCACACGACCTCGTCACCCACGGTCAGCGTGGTGAGAATGTCGAACTGCACCCCTTTGTCGTGCGGGCGCAGGTTGGCTGGCTTGACCGTGATGGTGAAGGCTTCAGCTGCTGATATCGGGCGATGCTGGGTGATGCGGTTCTGGATATGCACCAGACCCATGGCGGCATACGGAAAAGCGGGATCGGTGATGATTTCCATATGCAGCGGAAAGGCCAGCACGAACGGGTAGGTGGCCGGCAGTGTTTCGCGCTGGCTGAAACCGCAGACACGGTTGTAGGTGGCCAGATGCGCGCGGTCGATTTTCACATTGCGCATGACCAACTCGATATCCGGCAGCGCATTGCCTTTTTTACCGGTAATGGCGCCCAGTACGGCACGTGAGTAAAGCGCAGCAGTATTCGGCGTGGCGGTCAGTTCACGAACGCTCATGTCAGAACTCCTTGGTATGTCTTCCTCTCGGCAACGTGAGAGGGGGGGATGAGGGGCGTTGTGTGGGCAGCTGGGTGAGCCGCCGCCACCCCTCGTCCGTCTTCAGGACAACAACTGACAGGCGCCTGTGTCAGGCGCCGTCATTATCAAGTAGCGATTTCAAGCACTGATTTCAGGCACTGATTTCAGGCACTGATTTCAACGCTATCAAGCGCCGATCAGCGACTGGCCGCAAACACGCACGATATTGCCGTTCACACCCGCCGAGGCCGGTGAGGCATACCAGGCAATGGTTTCGGCGACATCAATCGGCAGACCGCCCTGCGACATGGAGTTCATGCGGCGGCCAGCTTCGCGGATAGCGAAGGGAATGGCAGCGGTCATGGCCGTTTCGATAAAGCCCGGGGCCACGGCGTTGATGGTGATGTTCTTGGCGTACAGCAGCGGCGCCATCGACTGCACCATGCCGATCACGCCGGCTTTGCTCATGCCGTAGTTGCTCTGGCCCATGTTGCCGGCGATGCCGGAAATCGAGGACACACAGATCACACGACCGTTTTCGCGAATGACATTCTGCGCCAGCAGTTCGTCATTGATGCGCTCTTCGGAGCACAGGTTGATGTTCATCACCATGTCCCACTGCTGCTGAGTCATGTTCGCCAGGGTCTTGTCGCGGGTGACGCCGGCGTTGTGCACGATGATGTCCACGCCGCCGTGGTTGGACTTGAGGTAGTCGGCAATCTTGGCGGGGGCATCACCGGCGGTGATGTCGAGCGCGAGCGCGGAGCCGCCAATCATGCTGGTGACGACACGCAGGTCATCGGACAGCGCGGGAATGTCGAGGCCCACCACATGGGCGCCGTCGCGAGCCAGCGTTTTGGCAATGGCTTCACCAATACCGCGCGATGCGCCGGTGACCAGTGCAACCTTGCCGGCCAGCGGCTTGTTCCAGTCGAGTGCGGCCTCGGTGTTGCTGGCCGAAATGCGCACGACCTGCGCCGAGACATAAGCGGAGCGTGGCGATAAGAAAAAGCGCAGTGTGGATTCGGCCTGCTTGTCGGCATCCTGTGCGACATACACCAGTTGGGCGGCGCCGCCTTTTTTCACTTCTTTGCCGAGTGAGCGCGTGAAGCCTTCCAGTGCGCGCTGGGCGGTGGCCTGACGCGGTGTTGTACAGGCTTCAGGTGGCAGACCGAGAATGATGATGCGGCTGCTCTCGACCAGCTTGCGCATGACCGGATGGAAGAAGTGGTAGACCTGCACGAGATCATCGCTGCGGGTAATGCCGCTGGCATCGAATACCAGCGCCTTGAATTTCTGCTCCGTGTCCACTTCCGGGTTCCAGACCTTTACACCAAGGCCGGCTTCTTTCGCGGTTTTCACGACCTGGTCCTGAGCGTAGCTGTGCACTTCGGCCTGGATGTTCTTGAGGGTACGGGCAATGCCGGCGGTCAGGACGGCACCGGGTGCTGCGCCGAGCAGCACGGCACCATTGATGACGGGCTCGCCGGCCTGGAAGCGGTCCAGGTTGAGTGGGGCCGGCAGGCCGAGATTCTTGATGAGCATGCGGCCAAGCGGTGAGTTGGCAAATTGCGTGTAACGATCACTCATGACGTCATCCTTATTTCTTCGGGGCGCCAGTGGCGCAAGACAAACGGGAGGCAGCGCCGGCAGGCAAGTACCGGCGAAATCGGGCGTGACTCTAGCAGAAAACAAGACCGCTCATGTGACGTAGGGGACGTGCGTTGGTGGCTTCACGGTCAACGCGATGGCCTTGTGAATGACCTCGTGAGTGATGTCGTGAATGGCCAGTCATGGCGAGTGGGTAAATCGCGCCGATGATGGCGCATTTGCTGACATGCCAGCGTTTGCATGACAGGGATGTCAATGCAGATACAGCCTTCTGTGCTAGGGTGCCGCCACCGGAAACCCTGCCGGGTAAACACAAGGAGCCTCCCATGTCCGCCCTCCGTCGCGTCGCCATTATTGGCGGCAACCGCATTCCCTTTGCCCGTTCCAATGGTGCGTTCGCCACTGCTTCCAATATCGACATGCTGACTGCTGCACTCGACGGCCTCGTCTCGCGTTACAAGCTGGACGGTGAGCGCTTGGGTGAAGTGGCTGCGGGTGCCGTGCTCAAACTGGCCCGTGATTTCAACATGACGCGTGAGTCCGTGCTCAATACGCGCCTCGCGCCTGAAACCCCGGCTTGTGACATGCAGCAAGCCTGTGGCACCGGCCTGCAGGCCATCAATTACATCGCCAACAAGATCGCCACCGGCCAGATTGAAGTCGGTATTGGCGGCGGTGTGGACACCACGTCGGATGCACCGATTGCCGTGAGCGACGAGTTGCGTCAGTTCATGCTGTCGTTGAACCGCGCCAAGGACAACAAGGAGCGCCTGAAGGCGCTGGCCAAGTTCCGTCCCGGCATGATGGGAATTGAAATTCCACGCAATGGCGAGCCGCGCACCGGTCTTTCCATGGGTGAGCACCAGGCCATTACCACGGCGGAATGGAATATTGCGCGTGAGGCACAAGACGAGCTGGCCTATCTCTCGCACAAGAACATGGCAGCGGCGTATGAGCGTGGTTTCTTTGCCGATCTGATGACGCCGTTCATGGGCCTTGAGCGTGACGACAACCTGCGCCCGGGCTCGACGATTGAAAAGCTAGCCACCCTCAAGCCGGTGTTTGGTGATCGTGAGAAGGGCACCATGACCGCCGGTAATTCCACGCCGCTGACCGATGGGGCTTCCGTTGTGCTGCTGGCGTCTGAAGAGTGGGCCAAGGCCAAGGGTCTTCCTGTGCTGGCTTACTTCACCACCTCTGAACTGGCGGCAATTGATTTCGTGCACAAGAAAGAAGGCCTGCTGATGGCGCCTGCTTATGCTGTGCCACGCATGCTGGCGCGCGTCGGCCTGACCCTGCAGGATTTTGATTACTACGAAATCCATGAAGCTTTTGCAGGCCAGGTACTGTCCACGCTCAAGGCTTGGGAAGACGAAAAGTTCTGCAAGGAACGCCTTGGCCTGAAAAAGCCGCTGGGCTCGATTGATCGTAGCAAGCTCAACGTCAACGGCTCTTCGCTCGCAGCCGGGCATCCGTTTGCGGCGACGGGCGGACGTATTGTGGCGTCTGCCGCCAAGCATCTGGCTGAGAAGGGCAGTGGCCGTACGCTGGTGTCGATCTGCGCGGCAGGTGGGCAAGGCGTGGTGGCGATTATCGAGCGCTAAGGCGGCCGGCTGTGTAATCGCAGCGCTCTGAACGCGCTGGTTACCGGGTTCACCCGGAGTGCCCGATGCTATGCATCGGGCACTTTTTTATGGGCGTGCCGATGTAATGTTGATGTGAGGGGCGACATGGGGC
>JAUXNL010000001.1 GCA_030684415.1 Moraxellaceae bacterium
GTGATCCACATCTTGTTGCCGTTGAGCACATAGCGGTCGCCTTTTTTGTCGGCGCGGAGCTTCATGCTCACGACGTCTGAGCCAGCATTGGGTTCGCTCATGGCCAATGCGCCGATATGTTCACCGCTGACCAGCTTGGGCAGGTAGGCCGCGCGCTGTGCGGCATTGCCATTGCGGAAAATCTGGTTCACGCAAAGGTTGGAGTGAGCGCCATAAGAAAGGCCGACCGAGGCAGATGCCCGCGAAATCTCTTCAATGGCGATGACATGCGCCAGATAGCCCATATCGCTGCCACCGTATTCCTCACTCACGGTCATCCCCAGCAGGCCGAGGTCGCCAAACTTGCGCCAGAGGTCGGCAGGGAATTCGTTGTTGCGATCGATGTCCGCCGCTCGGGGGGCGATTTCCTTCTTGGCAAAGGCCTCAACGGTGTCACGCAGGGCATTGATGGTTTCGCCCAGGCCAAAGTTCATGCCGGTATAGCTCATGTCATTTCCTCGTTGCTGATATCGGTGAGTGGTTTGCCCGCCATCGCTTCACGGATACGGGTTTCAGCCGCATCCAGCTCCAGTTGCATGAGCCGGATGTCGCGCAGTTGCTGTTCCAGCGCCGCGCGCCGGCTGGCCAGTTTGTCCAGCATGAGCTGGTACTGTGCCTGGTTGTCGTGTTCAGGGTCGTAGAGGTCGAAGAGTTCACGGCACTCTGCCAGCGAGAACCCAAGCCGTTTGCCGCGCAGGATGAGCTTGAGCAGCACCCGGTCGCGTGCGGAGTAGATACGCGTCTGCCCTCGGCGTTGTGGGCTGAGCAGGCCCTCATCCTCATAGAAGCGGATGGTCCGGGTTGTGACGTCGAACTCCCGCGCCAAGTCTGAAATGGAGTAAGTGCCGGTCATATGGGCCTCTGTTAGCGGCCGAATTATGACTTACCCTTACGTTAACGTAAAGATTGGAGGGGGCATCAGCCTGGATGGTCCACAGGGATGACCGGTGGCCTTGCCTCTGTGGCAGTAATGCTCACAACAAAGTGGTTTTGTGATGGACCTCACAAAGGGCATAATCGCGGCTTCGTTGCGGTAGGCCACGCCGAGGATGTCTCCCGGTCGTGGTCAGAAGGGGTTCGATAGTGGGCAAAACGGCGGTGCTGATCGGGGCGACAGGGCTAGTGGGCGGGCATTGCCTGCAGACGCTGCTGGCCTCGCCTGCCTATAGCCGGGTCATTGCGGTCACGCGGCGGCCGGTGCCGGTTCGCCATGACAAGCTGGAGCGCATCGAAACCCCGTTTGACCAGTTGGAGCAGGCGCTGGCCGGTGTGCAGGCTGAAGACGCCTTTTGCTGTCTGGGCACCACGATACGGCAGGCGGGCACCAAGGCAGAGTTTCACAAGGTGGATTACGGCTACGCGTACGAGTTTGCCCACCGTATGCAGCAAAACGGCAGCCAGCATTTCTTGCTGGTGTCTGCCCTGGGGGCGCACGCCAGCTCCCCTGTTTTTTATAACCGCGTAAAGGGCTTGCTGGAAAAGGATGTGGCCGCTCTCGGGTTTGCCGGGCTATCGATTTTCAGGCCGTCCTTTCTAGTGGGAGACCGCGCGGAAACTCGCGCAGGAGAGGCGATTGGTATTCGCCTGTCCAGTTTGTTGACGCCACTGCTGCGGGGGCCGTTGCGGCAGATACATCCTGTGAAGGGCGCAGATGTGGCGGCGGCCATGGTGGCCGCCGCCACCGGCACACCGCATCAAGGAACGCAGATTTACCGTTATGACGAGATGCAGGCTTTGTTGGCCTGAATCGGGTTGGCCTGAATCGGTGTTTGGAATGTTGAGCGGAGTGAAAATGAGCTTTGTGACCTGCGATCTTTGTGACGAGCACCCGGATGCGGTGAGTGTCTGTGAGCCGATGTTTGCCAGTTTCGGTGGCCGCGAAACCTATGGCGGCCAGATCGAGACGGTGAAGTGTCATGAAGACAACTCCCGGGTGAAAGAAATGCTGGCGACTCCCGGCAAGGGCCGGGTGCTGGTGGTCGATGGTGGCGGTTCGCTGCGCTGTGCGTTGCTGGGCGACATGATCGGCGAAAGTGCCGTACAGAATGGTTGGGAAGGTGTTTTGGTTTACGGCTGTGTGCGTGATGTCGATGCCTTGGCGGGTCTGGATATCGGTGTGCAGGCACTGGCGGCGATTCCGCTCAAAAGCGTGCGCAAAGGTGTGGGTGAAACCGGCGTGCCCGTGGCATTTGCGGGCGTTGTCTTCAGGCCGGGTGAGTATGTCTATATCGACAACAACGGTGTTGTTGTCGCCACACGGGCGCTGGTGTGAATTTTGCTGTGGAAGAAGTGGGTGCAGTAGACGTTGAGTTGATGGACCGGGCATCGGCGATGCCTGACAACATAACCCTAGGGAGTGTTCATAAATGAAAGCAATAAAGACGATGCTTGCTGCTGCGATACTGTTGGTGGTGGCGCCAGTACATGCAGACCAGATGACCAGTCTGCGCAAGACAGTGCCGGTCAACTATGCCGTGGTGGCACAGGATCATCTGCCCTTGGCAGAGCAGGGCAATGTGAAGTCGCAGTCACTCATGGCGCAGTTGTATCTGTTGGGTGAAGGTGTGCGCCAGGATGATGCGAAGGCTCTCGAGTTTGCACGCAAGGCAGCTGAGCAGGGTGATGTCAATGCTCAGGTTCTCGCTGGCGTGATTTATGTCGATGGCCGTGGGGTGCCGCGCGATGAGGCTGAAGCGCTGGCCTGGTTCCGCAAGGCTGCCGCCCAAGGGGATTCCGAAGCGGAGTTCCAGACGGCACTGATGTTGTCACAGGGGCGTGGTGCGCCTATGGATGAAGCGGCCGCCGCCGGAATTTTTGAAAAGCTTGCCACCAGCGGCCATGCGGAATCCCAGTACGCCTTGTCAATAATGCTGACGAATGGCCTTGGGGTAGAGCGAAATGATGAGCAGGCAGTGGCATGGCTGCGTAAAGCCGCTGCTCAAGGGCTGGTCTCTGCCCAGTTCAATCTTGGCTTGATGTATGAAATCGGTCGTGGCGTCGAGCAGAACGACAAGCAAGCGCTTGAGTGGTACGGGAAAGCGGCTAACCAAGGGGATGCCGATGCCCAATATGTCTTGGGGACGTTCTATGCCTCCGGCCGTAGCGTGAAGCGTGATGATCGTATTGCCGCTCAATGGTTCCAGCGTGCAGCCGCTCAGGGTGATGCCGAGGCCCGTGTATATCTGGGCGAGATGGCGCTGGAGGGCCGCACGACTCCCGCCACTGATCGTGAGGCGATGACATGGTATCAGCGTGCAGCCGAGCAGGGTGATATCGAGGCCCAGCACTACATGGGTCTCCTGTACGAGTTGGGTCTTGGCGTTAAGCAGGATCCGGAGCGTGCTCGCGAATGGTATCGCCGTGCGCAGGAAACTTATCTGCGTCGCTCTGCCGCTTGAGAGTTGTATCGGCTAACGCCACCTGCAAATAGCAAAAAAGCCCGCAATGCGGGCTTTTTTGTGGGCGCTTATCCGGTGGATGCCCACTGAAAATTCTTTCAGCGGGCATCTCACATTACGGCAGCAGGTGCTTCACGCCTTCGCGCTCTTCGAGCAGTTCATTCAGAGTGAAGTCCATGCGCTCGCGAGAGAAGGCATCCACTTCGAGACCCTCAACGCGGGTGTACTCGCCATTGGCGCAGGTAACCGGTACGCCGTACATGACTTCAGCAGGGATGCCGTAGGAGCCGTCAGACGGGATGCCCATGGTGACCCACTTGCCATCGGTGCCGAGAGCCCAGTCGCGCATGTGGTCAATGGCGGCATTGGCGGCGGAAGCCGCCGAGGACAGGCCACGCGCTTCGATGATGGCCGCGCCACGCTTGCCTACGGTCGGCAGGAACACGGTCTTGTTCCACTCTTCGTCGTTGATCATGGCTTTCACGCCTTCACCGCTGATGGTGGCGAAGCGGTAATCGGCATACATGGTCGGAGAGTGATTGCCCCAGACCACCATCTTCTCGATGTCGGCCACGGCCTTGCCAGTCTTGGCTGCAATCTGCGAAAGAGCGCGGTTGTGATCGAGGCGCAGCATGGCAGTGAAGTTCTTTGCAGGCAGGTCAGGGGCCGACTTCATGGCGATGTAGGCGTTGGTATTAGCGGGGTTGCCCACCACCAGCACCTTCACATTGCGTGAGGCGACATCGTTCAGGGCCTTGCCCTGTACGGTGAAGATTTCCGCGTTAGCGGACAGCAGGTCCTTGCGCTCCATGCCCGGGCCGCGTGGGCGTGCACCCACCAGCAGAGCGTAGTCGGCATCCTTGAAGGCCACTTTGGGATCATCGGTGCCTACCATGCCGGCCAGCAGGGGGAAGGCGCAGTCTTCCAGTTCCATCATCACGCCTTTGAGCGCGGCCTGGGCTTTCTCGAAAGGCACTTCCAGCATCTGCAGGATCACCGGCTGGTCTTTGCCCAGCATTTCGCCAGAGGCAATGCGGAACAGCAGGCTGTAACCAATCTGGCCGGCAGCGCCGGTAACGGCCACACGAACGGGCTTCTTCATGATGCAAACTCCTGTAGTGAGTAGGGGGAGCAGGGCGCTCTGGATGCGGTTTGACGCCTGTCCCGGGTAGCCCGTGGGGCCACCCGAAATCGGCGCGGATTGTACACTCAAGGAGGGCTGGGAAGCGACCGCCGGCGCAAGGCATGAGGTAGAATGGCGGCTCGCTCCGAGGTCAGTCCCATGCTCATCCGCAAGCTTTTCGGTTTCGAGAACGCTCACATCGTCCGCAACTGCAGCAGCGATCGCTGCCGTCGCTCCCTTCATGGTCACAGCTATAAAGTTGAGGTCATTCTGGAGGCACATGCCTTGGATAATGGCCAGATGGTGTATGACTTCGGCTTGATGAAGGGGCATATCCGCACGCTGATCGACAGCTTTGATCATGCGGTGTGTTTCTGGGATCAGGATGATCCGGCCTATATCGAGGCTTGCCGAACCTTTAGCGCACGCTGGATTGCACTGCCGGTTTCACCGTCAGCCGAGCAGTTTTCCCGCTTGTTTTTTGTGCTGGCAGACGCGGTTTTGCGCCAGACCGACATGAAAAATGGTGAGGCAGACGTCTCTCTGCAGTCCGTGATCGTGCATGAGACCGCCACCGGCTATGCGCAATGCTTTCGCGAGGATGCCCAGAATCCGCGCATGGGTGCGATTGCGTTGGACGCCATCGTGTTCTCGGAGCAAGTACTGGCCGAGTGGCCAGAGCCGGACATGTATGAGCGTCTGAAACAAGGGCAGCGGTTTGCTAACCCTGACGTGGTCCGCCAGGTTTGAGTCGGTGGTTCAGGAGCCTCCGTTCACGAAAGGTAACGTCTGTACAACGATTGAAAGCTTTCATCTGACTGTCATCTGCGCGAGTTTTACTGGGCTTGCAAACAAAGACAGATGAGAGAAAAGACCATGGAAATGATGGAATTCCGCGAGGAATGGCTAGAGGCCGATGAGCTGCCGTATGACGACATCGACGTGATGGACGATGCGGTGGAAATGTGAAAACCCGATGTGACCTGTCAAAAGCCCGCTGCCGGCGGGCTTTTTTGTGCCCGCCAGAAATGTGTCAGCGATGCGTTGAGAGGCTGATGCGGCGCCGGTAATCACCGGGGGTTTCGCCGGTCCAGCGCTTGAAAGCGCGCTGGAAGGCACCTGGCGTGGAAAAGCCCAGCACATAGGCAATTTCGCCAAAATTCATCTGGGTGTCGCGCATATAGCCCAGCGCCAGTTCCTTGCGCATGTCGTCGAGCAACGACTGGAAGCTGGTGCCTTCTTCCTTGAGCTTTCGGCGCAGCGTCCAGTCGGGCATGCCCACAAGAGCAGCGGTTTCTTCCAGCGAAGGGGTCTGGCCGTGCAGTAGTGGGCCGAGAATGAGCTGTACGCGGCCCCGGAAGGTTTCGGCGACGGCCTGCTTTTTCAGGCGCTCCTGCGCCAGCGCCAACAACTGTTGGTGCAGCAGTGGATGTGCCTGGAGTACGGGGAGCCGGGCCGCCTCTGGACGGAGCACCAGACGGTTTTCCGGGCGGCCGAACGTCACCGGGGCATTGAAAGTGTCCTGATAGCGGTTCTGGTAGTCCGGTGCGGGGAACTCGATGTGGACTTCTTGCACCAGATCTTTCTCGCCGGTCAGCCACTCGGCCAGCGCCTGCCAACTGGCCAGCACGCTATCGACCACAAACATGTTGTAGTCGTTGTAGGGGGCGATGGAGAAAAACACGGCGGCGGGCAATTGGGGGGCCCAAGTGGAGTTGCCGCGGTAGCAACGGCTGGTCAGCGGCTCGAAGCGGGTCAGGATGCCCAGCGCATCCGCAAGCGTCGGGCTGGTCATGGCAAGCAAACCGGGGAGGCCGAGATCCGTCACCCGGCACATTTCGCCCATACGCAAGCCCAGTGCCGGCTCACGGGTGGCGCGGATAGCGGCATTCCCAAGCTTCATGAGCTCTGTCAGGCCGATACGGCAATCCGGGTCCCGTAACTGGGCCGGGGTCAGGCCTACCTGCGCCAGCAGCAGCTCGGGTTCGGCGCCGTAATGTTCGGCAGCCCGCAGCAGCAGCAGAACAGTGGGGGCGGCAATGTCACCGATTTTCATGAGCAATCCAATTCTGAGGCGGGCGCCATGCGGCGGAGTGCCGGATAAGAACTTGTCAGCTTCGGTTATTGAGAGGGCAGGGGGCGGCACTTAAGGTCGCCCCACGCTCTGCCTTCGTGTGCCGGGATTGTGTCCAGCCCGCTCTCCGGCATCAAGCGCTGAAAACATCACCATTACCGTTCGCCGAGGTCGCTATGTCCGGTCAGGAAAAATACCGTCATCTTTTGCAGCCGCTTGATCTGGGTTTCACCCAGCTTGCCAACCGCGTGATCATGGGGTCCATGCACACCGGTCTTGAAGAAGTGAGCATGGAGCGTCAGGCGGCATTTTTTGCGCGCCGTGCCGCAGGCGGCGTGGGGCTCATCATTACCGGCGGTATTGCCACTTCCATGGAGGGCGGACTGGGTCCGGGTTCGTCGGGCATGTTCACTGAAAAAGATGCCGAGCATCACAGCGTCGTGACCAAGGCGGTGCATGCGGAAGGAGGCAAGATTGCGATGCAGGCCCTGCATGCGGGCCGTCAGTCCTTTCATCCCATGATGCTGGCACCATCGGCTAAACAGTCGCCGATTTACCCCTTCCCACCCAAGGCGATGACGGAAGAGGACATCGAGCGCGAACTCTTCAACTGGGCAAACTCCTGCAAGCTCGCCCAGCAGGCCGGTTACGACGGCGTGGAGATCATGGGGTCGGAAGGCTATCTGCTGAACCAGTTCCTGACCACGCGTGGCAATGAGCGTGATGACATCTGGGGCGGCAGCTACGAAAACCGTATGCGCTATCCGCTCGAAGTGGTGCGTCGCGCTCGTGCGGCTGTGGGCCCGAACTTCATCATCGTTTACCGCTTGTCCATGATGGATCTGGTGCCGGATGGCCAGAGCTTCGAAGAAGTCATCACCTTTGCCAAAGCGTTGGAAAAAGCAGGCGTCAACATCATCAACACTGGTATCGGTTGGCATGAGGCGAAAATTCCGACCATTGCCACCATGGTGCCGCGAGCGGCCTTTGCCTGGGTCACCCGCAAAGTGAAAGAGGCGGTGAACATTCCGGTATCTGCTTCCAATCGCATCAACATGCCCTCAGTGGCGGAAGACATCATTGCGCGTGGCGATGCCGACATGGTGTCGATGGCGCGCCCGATGCTGGCGGATCCGGACTGGGTGAAAAAGACGGCCGCCGACCTCGAGCAGGAAATCAACACCTGCATCGCCTGTAATCAGGCCTGCCTGGATCACACCTTCCAGCTGCGTCTGTCGTCATGCCTCGTGAACCCGCAGGCCTGCCATGAAACTGAGCTGGTCTATCTGAAGACATCCGCTCCTCGCAAGATTGCGGTAGTGGGTGCCGGGCCTGCCGGTTTGTCGTTCGCCTCGGTTGCGGCCGAGCGCGGGCATGACGTGACCCTGTTCGACAGCGACACCAAGATCGGTGGCCAGTTCAACATTGCCAAGCAGGTGCCGGGCAAGGAAGAGTTTCACGAAACGCTGCGTTACTTCGATGTGATGCTGAAGAAGCACGGTGTGAAGGTCGTGCTCGGCAAGCGCGTGACGGCGCATGATGTGGCTGAGTTCGACGAAGTCGTGCTCTCGACCGGTATCGTGCCGCGCAAGCTGGATTTGCCAGGGGCAGATCACCCCAGCGTGATGAGCTATCTGGATGTGCTGCGCGACAAGAAGCCGGTGGGCCGGCGTGTGGCGATTGTGGGCGCCGGTGGCATCGGCGTGGATACCGCCGAATACCTGACTCATGATCCACATCACAAGCCTTCCAGTCTCGACATCCCGACCTTCCTGAGGGAATGGGGAATTGATCCCGAGCTCAAGGCGCGTGGCGGCATTGCGGGGGTACAGGAGCAAGTAGATCCCAGCCCACGTGAAATCTTTCTGCTGCAGCGCAAGGCCAAGAAAATCACCGGTCCCGGCAAGACGACCGGCTGGATTCACCGTGAGGCCCTGTTGAAGAAGAAGGTGCAGATGCTGACCGGTGTCAGCTACGACAAGATTGACGACGAAGGCCTGCATATCACGGTCGGTGACAAGGCCATGACGCTGGCGGTGGACACGATCGTGTTGTGTGCCGGGCAGGAGCCTCAGCGCGAGCTTCAGGCCGCTATCGAGGCCATGGGCAAGAAGGTGCATCTGATCGGTGGTGCCGATGTGGCCGCCGAACTGGATGCCAAACGTGCGATTGATCAGGGAGCGCGATTGGCTGCAACCGTCTGATTGTGTGACCGGTACGGCAAAGGGCTGCCTTCGGGTGGCCCTTTGCCGTTTCCGGGGCTGTGTTTTTTCTGATGACGGGGCTATGCTGGCGCCCATAAATCGAGTGCGCATAAGGAGTTAGCGCACTTTCGCAAGATGCCTTGCCGGCGACTGGACTTTGCCATGTTTGATACCTATCTGGCCTCATCCGAACTCGTTTTCTTCTGGGACGGTGAGAGCATCGACAAAAGCATGATGTTCTCGGACTTCGAGGCCACGCTTGACGGTTACGTCGGGCTGCAGGCGTATGCTGCCGAAGAAAAGCGTGCCGCCTATGTCCAACTGGATGACCAGTTGCAGGTGCGTGCCGTTGTCCTGTTCTCGATCGCATTCGACGATGCCGGTTTTGCCGACCGCAGTTGGAACTTGCCCTTGCGGCATATGGCCGAGATTGCCGGCCGTGGTCCGGATCTGGGAGCAGGGCCCATACACCTTGTTTGCCGTAGTCAGTGCTCTATTTCCTGGCACGCTCCCCGTCTCTGGGATCCTGAGATGCGGCCAGAGCGCAGCACCTTTGTCCAGATCCAGAAAGAGACTGAACTCGCCTGTGCACGCTTCAGCTTGAGGCCTCAGCGGCCCGTCGTCACGGCAAGTCAGGCGATGCCGCTCTCCGCTTCTTATGCCCCTGCTGCGGATGAAGACATTCCGACCCTGACGGATGCCGCGCCCATGGTTCAGGCGGCGGCAGCAGGTTGGGAGCTGGAGCGGGAAAAGCTGCTCGCTCGCCTGGGTGAGCAGCAGTTGCGCATTACCACCATCGAGAATGACAAAAACGAGACGATTGCCCGTCTCGGTTTTTTGCATCAACAGCAGGTCGACATTCTTGAGGCACAGAACGGCAAGCTGATTGGCCAGTTCAAGGCCATGAAGGCGCAGAGCGATACCCAGCGCGACCAGATTGAAACCCTGCGCCAGCAAATAGGAAGTGTGGCCCGGATTGAGGAAGGGTTGGCCGAAGAGCGTCGCCTGCATGAAGAGCAGTTGTCGGCGCTCATGCAGACACGCGTTGGTGAAGAAACTCAAAAGTTCCGTGAGCTGCTTGCCCAAAAAGAACATGAGTTCGCGATGCGCGAAGCCCGTCTGCACTCAGAGTTCCAGTTGTCGCTGGAGCAGCGCTTGGGAGAGGAGGTCAGCAGCCATCAACTGCAGCTCGAGTCGTTGCGCGCCGAAATCAGCTATCGCGAAGAAACATTAGCCACGTTGGGGCGTGAGCTTGCTGAAATAAAAGCCAGTGTAGCGCAGCGTGAGCAGATGGCGGCAGACGAGTTCCTGCGCCATCTTGAGTCGCTGGGCATGAACTTTGTGGCATTTCATCCGGGGGCCGGGCATTTGTCGGTTCCGGTCAGTGAGCTTGCCGTGTATGTAGAAAATCCCGTTGGTTTTGCGGCGGCAAAATGTCTGG
The DNA here is from genome assembly GCA_030684415.1 of Moraxellaceae bacterium. GTDB lineage: Bacteria > Pseudomonadota > Gammaproteobacteria > Pseudomonadales > Moraxellaceae > UBA2031. The sequence continues at coordinate 10,280 of JAUXNL010000001.1, forward strand.
TGTCCGAAGAGCAGTACCGGGCATGGCTGGCGCATTATGAAAGCCCGCGTTGCACGGCCCCCTTGGGTGACAGCAAGTGCTGCGACGCGCGTCTGATCCGCACGGATTCGCCTACCCGTTTCAGACCCGGCCAATCTGACCGCTGTGCGCGGCATCAGGCGGCAGACTCCGCCATCGACAACGTCCTGCGCTTCCGGTGATGCCGATGCCTGCTCTGCAGTTTCCCGAATTTTCACAGCCCACGCGCTTGCAGCTATTGCAGGGGCCGCAGTGGCGTGCGCTTGGCGCTCCGGTATGGATCAAGCGCGAAGACGAACGTGATGGCCTGCTGGGCGGCAACAAGTGGTGCAAGTTGATGGGGCACCTGCAAGCGGCTCGGGCGGCGGGGTACACGCAATTGCTCAGTGCGGGTGGCGCCTGGTCGAATCATCTGCATGCACTGGCTGTCGCAGGGGCTCGCTATGGGTTCAGCACGACCGGACTGGTGCGGGGCAATCCCTGCCAGACGCCGATGATTGCCGACGCCATTGCCGCCGGCATGGAGATACGCTTTGTGCCCCGTGAGTCTTACCGGGAGCGCCACCATGCCGACTGGCTGCAGCGATTGACGGATTTGCCACAGGCTTGGTGGATTCCGGAAGGCGGTGCAGGGCCTGAGGCGGATGTTGGGCTGCAGCAGTTGGCTGCTGAACTGGAAGCACAAACGGACGGTGATGTCCTGCTGGCGGTGCCGGTGGGAACAGGCACCACGTTTGCCGGCTTGGTAAAGGCTTTACCACCGCGGTTTTCGGTCTGGGGCTTTCAGGTGTTTCATGATGCAAACCTGTGCAAGCGTCTGACGCCGGTATTGGCGTCTGCGCGCGCCGGGTGGCAACTCTGGCCAACGGTTTCGATGCGTCAGCACCGGACACTTTCTCCTGAATTGAGCGCGATCAGCGAACAGCTACAGGCAGAGGAGGGCATGCGGCTGGATACGGTGTACGGGGTACGTTTGATGGCGGTTTTGCCACAGCGATTGGCCCAACACTACTGCCTGCCAGCAACGGTGGTCATTTTGCATACGGGTGGACTGCAAGGTCTGCGCGGTCATCAGTTCCTGCGGGCGGCGTGAGGAGCATGAGATGAGCAACTCCCGAATCAGCCGTGATCTTCTGCAAACCTTTTTCCCGCTCAATACCTTGTCGGCCGAGCGCCTGGATTACTTGCTCGAAGGCAAAACGATTGAGGCACTGCCAGCCGGATCGGAAATTTGCCGGCGTGGGGAAAGTGATGGCGCCACCATTTATTTGTTGAGTGGTGTCGTTGCCCTCGAATCCGCAGATGGCAACATCGATGTGCTCGATGCGGGTGATCTGGATGCCGCGCATGCTCTGGCGCCCGAGCAACCACGAGCATTGACGGTAACTGCCAGAACTGCCGTCAACCTTCTCCGCTTTGACAGCAAGCGCCTGGACCGGGTGCTGGCTTGGGATCAGGCCACGGAAACCCTGCAGCGCGAGCTGATCGCGCTCCAGCCGGGCGAGGATGCCAGCTGGATCGGACGCCTGCTGCAGTCCCGGCTGTTTTATCGGCTGCCTCCCGGAAATATTGTTGAGTTGTTCCGGCGCATGCACGCTGAGGAAGTGAGTCAGGGACAAGTGGTGATTCGGCAAGGGCAGCAGGCCGAGGGGTGTTATTTCATCAAGCAAGGTGTCGCTGAAGTACGGCTTCCTGGTGACAGTGGTCCTGTTACGGTGGCCTTGCTTGAGAAGGGGCAGTATTTCGGCGAGGAAGGGCTGTTGACCGAAGGTCCTCGGAATGCTGATGTCGTGATGGAGACGGCGGGCGTCTTGATGCGTCTCGACAAATCCGACTTTGATGAGTTGCTCAAGTCGCCATCACTGGCGCTGGTTGATTTCTCGGTTGCCATGGGCGACGTCGAGCGCGGTGCCGCCCAATGGCTGGATGTGCGTCTGCCGGATGAACATGCCCGTGGAACATTCCCGGGAGCCCTGCGTCTCCCCTTGCAGTCGCTACGGGTGAAGGCGCGGCTGCTACCGCAAGGGGAGCACTACATCGTGTACTGCGATACCGGTCGCCGGAGCGCAGCGGCTGCTTTTCTGCTGGGTGTGATGGGCTACGATACCCGGGTGCTGGAGGGTGGCCTCCAGGCTCTGATGCCTTCTGAACGTGCCCGCTTCCTCATGACAGGACAAGGCTGACAATCGTCGGGCTCTCCTGTGTATCCGATACAGGTTATTTGATGGAACAGTTTCGCAACATCGGCCTGATGGGCCGCCCGGGCAATGCCTCAGTGGCGGACACATTGGACTATCTGAGAACATTTCTCGAGAAGCGCGGGATTCGTGTCATCTTTGATGAAGACACGGCCGCTCTCATGCCACATAACGGCCTGCAGGTTTGTACGCGCGCGATGCTCGGCGAAGTCTGCGACCTGGTCATCGTAGTGGGCGGAGATGGCTCGTTTTTACATGCGGCCCGATCACTGGCGCGCTTCAATAAACCGGTACTGGGAATCAATCGTGGCCGGCTCGGTTTTCTGACCGATGTTTCACCAGATGAAATCGATGCCAAGATTGCGGCGGTACTCGATGGGGATTACACGCTGGAGCAGCGCTTTCTGTTGAATATGGAGTTACGTTCTGGCGGTAGCCCGGTCGGGGAAGGGCTGGCACTGAACGATGTCGTGCTTCATGCCGGAAAGTCCGTGCACATGATTGAGTTCGAGCTGTATATCGAAGGTCAGTTTGTCTATCGCCAACGCTCAGACGGACTCATTATTGCTACGCCCACCGGGTCAACTGCTTATGCGCTCTCGGGTGGTGGGCCGATCATGCATCCGCGTCTGGACGCCATGGTGCTGGTTCCCATGCACCCGCACACGCTGTCCAGTCGCCCGATTGTGGTGGATGGCAACAGCGAAATAAAACTGCTGATTTGCACAGAAGACATCAATCCGTTGGTGAGTTGTGATGCTCAGCCCGGTGCCACGGTTCGTGCCGGTGACTGGGTATATGTCAACAAACATCCGTTCAAATTGAAGGTGTTGCACCCACCGGGCCATGATTTCTATGCCGCTTGCCGCACCAAGCTGGGCTGGAGCAGTCATTTGGCAAAAGGAGACGAGTAAAGGCATGAATGAGACAACACTGGAAAAAATGCTGGCGGCATTGACTCCCGATCTGGTGCAAAGCTTCAAGCGGGCTATCGAGATCGGCAAGTGGCCCGACGGGCGTCGCCTGACGGATGAGCAGCGTGCAACCTGCATGCAGGCCGTGATTGCATGGGAGCATCATCATCTGCCGGAGGACCAGCGAGTCGGCTATATCGATAAAGGCGAAAAAGACGGTGACACCTGCTCTGAGCCGCATGATCACCACGAGCAGCCCATCAGTTTTCGCCACTGACGTAGTGGCGACTCACCAGCGATATTTATCCCAGTTTTCCGGGTTGGCCCAGAACTTAGGGTTCAACCAGTCAGGTACCGGCTTGTAATGACGGATGTCGAAGCTCCAGGCATGCCAGGCGAGGTCGTCCACTTCATAGCGTGCCTGCCGGCATAGCCCCAGCCCCAGCAGTGCCGTGCCATCAAGCAGGTTTTCCGGTACAAACACCAGCAATTGCCTGACTTTGATGTCGCGTAAGGCGGCGATGACACGTCTTGCCTCTTGCCGGCTCATGGTGATGGGCAGAGCCGCTATGGCCAGTTGCCCTGTCGGAATATCGTCTGTGCGAGCGTCTGCCGGCAACGCTTGGCAGGCCGTGGCGCCTTCCGGCCATGGCAGGTGACCGATACGCAGCACATCCGAGGTGTCGGTGGCCTTGAGCGTGTCCGCAATCAGGGGCAGGAAAGGATGTGACATGAACAGTCTTCAGGAAAAATAATGCTGGGTACTTTACGAAAAATGCGGGCGGAGCGGAACGAGCCCATCGATTACTTTTTGCCCTTGGGCGATATCTCGGTGCCCTTGAGTCCGTTTCTTGGCAAGACACTGCACCTGCGCTATCAGGGCAATATCTTCTGCACTGGCTGTGGGAGAAAGACGCCGAAGTCATATAACCAAGGCTATTGCTATGTTTGCTTCCGTAAACTCGCGGCAAACGACATGTGCATTCTCAAGCCCGAGACTTGTCACTATCACCTGGGCACCTGCCGTGAGCCTGAATGGGCCGATCAACACTGCATGGTTCCGCATATTGTGTATCTGGCCAATTCGTCAGGCCTGAAAGTCGGCATTACGCGCGCGACCCAGTTGCCGACCCGATGGATTGATCAGGGAGCGAGTCAGGCCTTGCCGATTTTCAGGGTGGCGACACGTTACCAGTCGGGTCTGGTTGAAGTGCTGCTGGCACAGCAGGTGGCCGATAAAACCAACTGGCAGGCGCTCCTCAAAGGCGACAGTGAGCCTGTCGACCTCGAAATGGCCCGCAATGACCTTCTCAGCGCTTGCGCCGCGGGATTGGCCGAGCTCACCGAAAAATTTCCTGCCCAGATACAGTTGCTGCCGGATGCTGCGGTCGAAAAATTTTCTTATCCCGTCCTCCATTACCCATTGAAAGTAAAGTCTTTCAATATGGACAGTGCACCCGATGTGGTCGGCACACTGACAGGCATCAAGGGCCAGTATCTGATATTTGATACCGGCGTTATCAATATTCGTAAATACACGGCCTATCAGGTCGAATTGCTGTCGGTGTAATCATGGGTTCTGATGCTGCAAAAAATACAATATTTTTGGCGGATTACACGCCTTTTGGTTTTGTGCTTCATCGTACGGATTTGCGAGTTTTCTTGCATGAGGGCTATGCCCGTGTAGAGGCCGATATCGAGCTGGAGCGAGCGATCGGAAGTGATCCGGATGCCTCCTTGACCTTGCATGGCGTCGATCTGGAGCTTGAGTCTCTGGCGCTTGATGACTGCCCGATTTCGGAGGCGGCTTACCGTTTTGATGGTGAGCTTCTGGTGATTGATGGTTGCCCTTCTGGAAAATTCCGCCTTTCAACAAAGGTGCGAATTTATCCGGAGCGTAATACGGCCCTGGAGGGTTTGTATTCCTCTAATGGCATGTATTGCACACAGTGTGAGGCAGAGGGTTTCCGTAAGATCACCTTTTACCCGGATCGACCTGATGTCATGTCACGGTTCACGACCCGGATAGAGGCTGACAAAACCCGCTTTCCCGTTCTGCTGGCTAACGGAAACCTCATGAAAAGTGCTGATCTG
>JAUXNL010000016.1 GCA_030684415.1 Moraxellaceae bacterium
AAGATATTTTGCAGCGCGGATTGCACGAGCAGGGTCACTTTGTTCGCTCCTATGGCGACAGCGAAGTGGATGTCAGCCTGCTGCTTATTCCCCTGGTGGGTTTTCTGCCCGGTGATGACAGCAGAGTGCTGGCAACAATCAGGCAGATCGAAACACATTTTTGCTCCCCGCAGGGTTTTGTCTATCGCAACCCGGTGGGTGATGAAACCGAAGGCGAAGGCGTGTTTCTGGCCTGCAGTTTCTGGTTGGCAAATTGCTACATGTTGGCCGGCAACGAGCCCAAAGCCAGGGACCTGTTCGAGAAACTGCTGGCGTTATGCAACGACGTGGGCTTGCTATCGGAACAATATGAGCCTCATCAGCGTCACTTTCTGGGTAACTTCCCGCAGAGTTTCAGTCATCTGGAATTGATCAACAGTGCCCGGCTTATAGGGGGGCATGAGAAAGTGGAGCACGGGGGGCTTACCTGAGGGATGAGGGGAAGTGCGAACTTTAGTAGTTGCGCATTAAAAAAGATATGTTATAGCATAACTTCATCTTTCCCAATCCCAAGGAAGTCTTCAACAATCCTATGAACACCCACATTGCACTCACCACTTTGGCTTTTGCTGCGTTACCAACTTTTCTTCTGTCATCAAATACTTTCGGCCAGGCAAATGCTCCGGCCGCCGAAGGATTTAACGAGATTGTTGTCACTGCCGGTCGCACCGCGACGGCAAGAGGGGATGTTCCCCAGCAGATCGAGTTGATCAATGAATTGCAGCTGTCTCAAACCCCTGCGAGTTTTATAACCGATGTGCTGAAAAAGAACGCGTCAGTTGACATTATTCAGTATCCGAGCGGTTTGTCCGGTATAGGCATGCGTGGTTTTCGCCCGCAGTTCTCCGGCATTAACCAGCAAGTATTGGTATTGGTCGACGGGCGTCCGTCGGGCGTCACCAATCTGGGTGTTTTGCCGCAGTCCAATATTCAGCGGGTTGAAGTGATGAAAGGCGCGTCGTCCTCGGTTTACGGCGCGTCTGCGATGGGTGGTGTCGTTAACTTTATCACCCGCGAATCTAAAGGTGATCTGGCCGGCGGCCTGAACGTTCGCACCGGCAGTTATGGCACCTTGCGGGCAGGATTCAACATAGGGGGCAGTGTCACAGATAATGTTGATTTTGATTTTGGCCTTGAGGAGCGCAGCCAGTCAAAAGACTACAAGATGGGCGGTGGCAAATATGTTTATGGTAGCCAGGTGCTGGGTGATGGCGCTACACGGCCTTATACCAGTTACGAGACCCGCTCTGCTTTTGCCCGCCTGGGTGCCGACATCAACGAATCGTGGAGGGCCGATCTCAGGCTGAATGCCTATCAGGGGCGGGATGTCAGGGCGCCGGGGGCAGAGTCAGATGGGCGCACTGGCCAGGCAAGCCGGGATGGTGATGTCTGGACGGTGGATGGTCGCATTAATGGCATAGTAGGAGCGCACGATCTGTTGGCCGTGGTCTATCTGACCAGCGAATCCGATGAACGTACAGACGTCGTTAACAACGTTCTGTTATTGGCGGGTGCCGATACAAAAACGGAAGCGAAGGGTTTGCAGATCAGAGATGCCTGGAGCTTTGCCGATAACTACACCTTGATTGCCGGAATTGATCTCGAGGAAACCGATAGAGGCTCCACTCGTTACGGACCCGCAGGCCAGATTCTGGGAGCATTTGCTCCGGATGAGACGCGCGAAGCGGCAGGAGTATACGCGGACGTCACGGCTCGCTGGCTAGATGAGCGTTTGATTCTGAATGCTGGCGCGAGAATTGACCGCATCAGCAGTTCGCTGGAGCCGACTGCCATGCGCCCTGATTTTGTGCCCGGAACGAGCCGTTTTGAGACCACCAATCCGCGCGCAGGCATTGTGTACTACCCGTTTGAGTCGAGATCGGTCCGAGTGCATTCAAGCATTGGTTCCGGATACGTGGTGCCGGCCGTGCGGCAAGTTGCTGGATCTACTGAAAGTATTGCAGGCGGTCAGTTAAGGATCGTTACGGGTAATCCGGATCTTAAACCCGAATCCAGTGACAGCTTTGATATTGGTGTTGGTTATGAAGGCGCTCTGTGGGGTGGCGATATCACCTGGTTCAGAACCGATATAAAAGACAAAATAGAATCAGTTGTCACACTAAACACGACCGCGCGCCGGATCACGACCAGTGTTAATGCACGCTCTGCGCTTGCTCAGGGTTATGAAGCTTCCCTTGATACGAGGATCGGCGGGCTGCTGGGTCTTTCACCAAACGATCTTACGCTGGCTCTGAGTGCCACCTACTACACCGATAATGAGCAGGAGCTCGCTACTGGTCTGGAGCCAATTCGCAATGTCGCGCGCTTTAAAATCAACGGTAGCCTGAGCTTTGACAACACTAAATATGGGTTGCGTCTGAATGCGCGCCACGTTACCGGCATGAACGACGGTGACTTCAGCGTGAACAGGATTTTCACCAATGGAGCAGGCGGCGTATTCACATACCCCGATGTCACAGTAGTGGATCTGGACGCACGCTATTATCTGTCCCCGAACCATACTCTTGGTTTTCAGGTAGAGAATCTCGAAAACAAGTACTACTTTGAAAAGAACGACTATCCGATGCAGGGCCGTACGTTTCTGGCCAGCTATCGCTACACATTTTGAGAGTAATCCTACTCATACAGTCTGAAAAAAGGTGATTACCTGATGGAAACGATAGACCAGATTCGAGTCATACTGCATCTGATTGCGGATATATTGGTGTGGCCAGTGTTCGCGGGTTTGCTGGCATCTGCTGCGATAACGCTGGTGGTGTCCGGAAGCTGTGCCCGTGAGGCGTGGGATAGAAATCGCGCCCGACGTGCCATCGTATCAAGTGGTGAGGCAGCGCTCTCTCGCGCTGCCAGAGAGCCAAAAGAGGCGTCGTTGGCACTGGCTCTGGAACACGTTCTGCAGGAGTTCGAGCGCCAGGCGTGGCGGGGCGTGATGCGAGTCCGGCTGCTGGTTCGCGTCGGCCCTGCGCTGGGTCTGATGGGCACATTGATTCCCATGGCCTATGCACTGCAAGGTTTGTCCGAGGGTAATCTGCCTGATCTTGCAGGCAATCTTGTGACCGCATTCGCAGCGACCGTCATAGGTCTGGCCATCAGTGTGTTTGCGTATCTCATCGCCGCAGCACGTGAAGAGTGGGTTCGCGCAGATCTGCAGCTTCTTGGTTTACATGCGGAATCCCTGTTGCAACAGGAGGTGCCACGTGGCGCATGAAGCTCTCAGACTGGCACGGCGCAGCGCTTCATGGCGAAACTACAATGACGAAGCTGAAGACCCTTTGTCAGGTGTGGCCAACCTCTTTGATGTCAGTCTGGCGTTTATTGTCGCCTTGCTGATCACTCTGTTTATGCTTTTTTCCGCTGTCGAATTTCTTGATCCCGAGTCTAACATCACCATTGTCAGGGAATACGACGACGGCACGGTAGAGATCGTGGTGAAGGAAGGTGACAAAATTGAGGTACAACGGGTCACGGCAGACACCATGTCGGGGCAGGGGGTCCGGTTGGGGACCGCCTACCGTCTGGCTAACGGAGAGGTGGTTTATGTGCCGGAAGATGACAACGCTGCTGGCAACACACCAGGTATTGCCCCTGAGGTGACTCCATGATTTTTCGTCGGCTACACGTTTTGTTTTTATTGTTGTTGGCAAGCTCTGCATCTGCCCAGCAACCCACGCCAGCTTCAATGAGTTTTATATTTGACGGAGGCGAATCTCATAGTCCGGCTGAGTTTGTCAGGGCATTAAATGGCCTGGAGAGCGTGGCCGATATTCGGTTTTTTTCAGCTAACACCGGAGGCGAAGCGCTGACAGACACAACCGAGCTTGGCGGTCAGGATCTTGTGTTTGTTGACTCCCGCAGCGACGGCATACAGCTAACCACCGAACAGTTGACTGCTCTGAAAACCAGCGCAACAAAATTGGTGGTAATCAACGGCGAGACCAGCGGCCAGACTGTAACCGGCGATGTTGATTTATCCGCGCATCCGGATATCGCCAGGTACTGGGAAAACAGATCAATACAAAATGACCGCGCGCTGACTTTATATTTGTTGCGAGAAGTGCTGGGTCGAGATGTCAGTGAACCGGTCAGCGCGCCGGTGATCTATCCCGATCAATCTTTTTACCACACTGAAGCGCCGCGGCTGTTTGCCAGCTTGCCAGAGTACCAGGCCTGGTACACGGAGTACCGCATGCAACGGGGACTACCGCCGGATGCTGAGCTGACACTTGGTTTGTTTGGTCATCTGACCTGGGTTCTCAAGGGCCAGACCGCACCGCTGGATGCGGTGATTGCCGATATCGAGGCCCGTGGTCAGGCAGTCTATGCATTGGTTAACAGAGGTGGCGTTAATCTGATCGATTACCTGGTAGTCAACGGCGAGCCGGTTGTGGATGCCTTGTTATTCTCAGGTGAACAACTGAATTATCAGGATCAGCAGGCCGGGCTGGAGCAGGCCAGAGGCCTTGACGTTCCGCTGCTGGTTGGCATCACACATCATCGCGTATCTGCGTCAGAGTATCGCGAGTCACCGGGCGGACTGGCGCCTGCCATGACCCCCAGAATTGTGTTTTCCGAGCGCGACGGCATGTTCGAGCCTTTAGTCGTGGCGACCAGAGCCACACAAGGGGCAACCGAGCCTTATGCACCCTGGCAGCAGCAAGTATCGTGGCGCGTGGATCGCGCCTTATCGTGGGCCAGACTCAGGAGCGCAGACAATGCAGATAAACGCATTGTACTGACCTATTGGAGCGAGGCGGGCGGGCGGGCTGATGTTGGCGGCGATCCTGATGATTTTCTGGATGTGCCAGGTAGCACAGTTGCACTGTTAAATCTGTTGCGGGAAAACGGTTATGACACAGGCACCGGGGAAATCCCGGATGCTACCGTACTTGGTCGACGCATGGCGGAGGAGGCCTCCAATATTGGCGGCTGGGCAACGGGACGTCTGGCCGAGATGGTTAACGCCGGCGTTGTTGCCACGATTCCGGAAGCGACTTATCTGCAGTGGTTTAACGCTTTGCCAGTTGAACGGCGTGACGAAATTGAAGCGGCATGGGGACCGGCGCCTGGTCATGTGATGATGCATCAGGCTGCCAATGGTGAACGTTTTCTGGTTATTCCACGCTTGCAGTTTGGCAACATATTGCTGGCGCCGCATCCCATGTGGGGTTATTACGAAGACGATCAGGTGCTGATGTCGACCGGAGAGTTACCTCCGCATCACCAGTACCTTGCGTTTTTCCTGTGGATGCAGCACGAAGTGCAGGCGAATGCCTGGGTCAATATGTTCAGTAATTTGCCATTGATGCCCGGCAAAAGCCAGGGTGGACTGGCGGACGAACATGTTGCTCTGATGTTGGGTGCCACACCTCATATCCATCCGCAGAGGCTGGGTGCCAACGGCGGGCCCGCCACACGACGAAAAACGCTGGCTCAATTATTGGGTTGGTACAACATTGTGGTGCCTACCGCCGAGTTGGGTGAATACGTTGAACTGGGCAGTCTGATCACCCGCTTTGGGGCGTTGGGCGAACCGGAAACCCGGCAGGAAGTTGGCGAAGTGCTGAGAGAGTTGTTAACAGACAGCGGGTTGGCAGCCTCGCTGTCTATTGACGTTGCATCAGCCACGCATGAAGAGCTGGTGCGTGAAGTTGACAGTTATCTGGACGATCTTAAATCCGCAACCGCGCCTTGGGGCAGCCGTGTGCTGGGTTCGCTGCCAGCCGACGAAGCCAGGGTTGCGATGGTCGGTGGCATGCTGGGCAGTGACCTTGTTGATGCACTCACGGACGCAGGATTTAAAGCAGATGATCATCGCATTGCGCTGATTTCAGCAGTGATGTTGTCGGGTGTGGCACCTGACGCTGCCGTCAGCGCGCAGCTTGGGCGTGTAGTGCCTGAGGTGGTTCAGGCGCTGGCGACCGCCGCTGAGTACTCAGCACTGCTTGATAAGGCGCCGCGTGAGCTTGAATCCATTCTGGAGGCACTGTCGGGTCATTGGATTGAGCCCGGGATTACCGGCGAAGTTTATCGTAACCCTGAGGCACTGCCGCCAGGTCGTTCGGTGTTTACCTTTGACACTGCATTGATGCCAACTGTGGAAGCTGAAACCATTGGTATCAGACAGGCGGAAGCACTGATTGCTGCCCACCGCGATCAGCACAACGGTGAGTATCCGGAAGAGCTGGCATTTGTACTGTGGTCCAGCAGTCTGTCGCAGACGCACGGTGTAACCGAAGCACAAATACTACATCTGTTAGGCACCAGGCCAGTGCGCAACTGGCGGGGTCAGGTCACCGGGGTAGAGCTTATCCCGCGCGAGGAGCTCGGTCGCCCACGCATCGATGTGCTTGTCACCACCAGTGGTGTTTACCGCGACCAGTTTCAAGACAAAGCGGAACTGATTTCGCAAGCGGTGGCGTTAGCGGCTGCCAGTCGCGAGGAGGACAATGCGGTGTTTCTGGCAACACAGGCCTCGGAGGAATCCCTGATCAGTGCTGGTCGTGATTCTGTGCTGGCACGGCAGCTGTCTTTGGCGCGCGTTTTTTCACCTGCGCCCGGTGCCTATTCTCCCAGTATCCAGTTTCTGGCCAAGGCCGGTGATCAGCGGGGTGATGAAGCGCGCATGGCGGATCTGTATACCCGTCGAATGAGCCATGCTTATGGGCAGGGTTTGTATGGTGTATCAGCGCGTGATGCATTTGAACAGCGTCTGAGCACTATGAGCGCGGCAACGCTGCCACGCTCCAGTGACGTGAATGGTTTGCTGGATCACCCGATGTCTGCCGGTTTCCTTGGCGGCCTCAATCTGGCCGCCAAAGCAGTGACCGGCAATGATGTTGATCTTTACGTCAGCAATCTGAGAGACGGCAACAATACCAGTATTGAGACAGCACAAAATGCGTTGCAGCGGGAGCTGCGCACGCGTTACTTCAATCCGTCCTGGATCAGAGAAAACATGAACCACGGTTACGACGGCGCACGCTCGTTTATGTTTCTGACTGATCATCTGGATTTGTGGGATTCAACTGCAACGCAGATGGTCAGCACGGACGACTGGTCTGAGGTTAATGACGTGTATGTAAGTGACCGCTTTGATCTTGGAATAGATGAATTCTTTGACAGTTTTAATCCCTACGCTCACCAGATGTTGATGATCAATATGTTGGGAGCGTCGATGCGTGGACATTGGGAAGCCACGCAGCAAGAGTTGGAAGTTATCGCAGAGCGGCTGACACAAAGCGTAATGGATCATGGTCCGGCGTGCGAAGCCAATCAGTGTCGCAACGCTGAAATGACAGAATTTGTAGCAAGCACGCTGGAGAATCTGCCTGATGCGGCTCCCGGTGTGGCGGCATACATGGCTGCAATTGAAGCTGCTGTTGGTGGTGGCGCGCCGGGAACCGGTGCAGAGGTGGTTGGTCAGCGCATGGAACAAGTTTTCCCTCCGCAGTCGGATGCACTCAGAGCACCGCCATCGCTGCTTTATCTGTGGCTGAGTTTGTTGGCTGCGGGTCTGATTGTCGCTGGCTGGTTCCGGCAAGGCATGCGCAATACACGGACTACCTCGTGAGCACAGTTCGCATGCATATGACACCAATTTGCTTGTCACTATCATTGCTCATAGTGGTGGTTTTTATGGAGCTGGGGCTGACAAACCCCGCGCGCGCTGCTGAACCTGTGGCACGCATAGTTCTGCAACCAGGTGACACACAATCAGCAGCTGCAGCCAGGGCGGTGCAGCGACTGCGGCAGGATGCCAACCTGACCGATGTTCAGTTTATTGTGCTGGGCGAGAGCACATTCAATGCCGAAGAAATTCAGCGCTCCGGGGTAGTTGATTATGTGCTGACAGCAAGACACGGGCGCCAACTGACACCGGATGACGCTGGCGCTATTGTTACCTTAACTGAGGGCGGCACCAGGGTGTTTGGACTGGTGTCAGGTGTGGCGCCGGGACTGGAAGAGGCTGGTCTTGAGTTTGACGAGGTACTGCAGTCGTATTTCAGCGCTGGTGGTACCAGCAATATTGAGCAGATGCTGCGTCAGTTGCTGTCGCGCTCAATCAAAACCGGTCTGCCTTATCAGGCTGCTGTTGCTCCGCCGCGCGCGGGCTACTTTGAGCCACGCGCAGAAACCTTTCACGAAACGTTTGAGGATTATCTCAGTCACTATCAGGCTGCAGCAAACATCCCCGATTTGTTATCCCGTCCGATGATCGGGCTGGCCACGACCCGAAGTGGTTTGACCTCAGGTGATACCCGCTACCTGCTCGATATTGTGTTGGCATTTGAAGCCAAAGGCATGGCTGTTCTGCCATTTTTCAACTACCCGGCGCATGCGGACCTGGATTGGTTATTGTTCGATGCCAACGGTGATCCCCGGATTTCTGCCATTGCCGCGTTGTCATTCAAGCTGGGTGTGATACCCGATCAGATCATTCCGGCACTGGAAAAAATCGGTGTACCCGTTGTCAGTGGTGTGCGACTTTCTGTTGATGAGCCTGATGTATGGGCGGCGTCAGAGATTGGCATAGGATTGGATGAACGCTCCTGGCAAATTGGTTCTCCGGAGCTTGCCGGTGCTATTGCGCCGACAGTGGTAGCCGGGCGTGTCAGTGAGCTGGATCCGGACATCGGCGTCAAGGTGTCGATTACGCAGGCGATTCCTGAGCGTGTTGAGCGCTGGGCAGACAGGGTCTCACGCCTGGTGCGTTTGCAGACTATGGAGAATGCCGACAAAAAGGTGGCCGTGATGTATTACAACTATCCTCCCGGTAAAGGGAACATCGGAGCCAGCTATCTTAATGTGTTACCTGACTCTTTGATGGAGATTCTGAACAGCCTGAACACAGCAGGCTACAATGTCGGCGAGTTACCTGAGGCGCCGGAGGATCTGCTTGAACTGGTAAGAACACGTGGTAGTAATCCGGAAACAGCTGCACAACTGCAAAGCCTGCGTCAGGCTGCCGGCGCCGATGTGGTTTTACTGGATATTGCACAATACAAATCATGGCTGGCAGATGTGCCGGCAGCGCTCAGCAGTGCCATCGTGGATAAATGGGGAG
>JAUXNL010000026.1 GCA_030684415.1 Moraxellaceae bacterium
AAACCGGGCTAAGTTGCGGTATTACCTACTACTATCGCGTCAGAGGTAGCACTGGAACCGCAGACGACAAGCGGAATTTCATGACCAGTGCCTGCCCGATCGTCAATTCGATCAGCAACGTCACCTCCAACGAAGACACCAGCGTCGCTTTCACAGTCACCTCAGCCAATCGGACATCGGAGTCCGTCAGCTACAGCCTGGATGCCACATCGGTTTCGCGTGGTATGAGCATTAACGCCAGCACTGGCGCCTTTTCCTGGCCGGCAGCCAGCATCCCGCAATGGCCTACCAGCAATACCAACTATGGTGTGACGGTAACGGCTAACTACAGTGGCGGCGGCAGCCCCGGTACTAGCAGCCAGCGCACCTTCACGATCACCATAACCCCCGTCAACGACGCGCCCACTTTCACCAACTCGGCAGGCACTACCGCTACCGAAGGCGTGGCCTACTCCTACGATGCCAACGCGACCGACATCGAAGGCAACAGTTACTCCTTCAGCCTGATTTCCAGCCCTGTCGGCATGACGGTGAACAGCAGCACCGGTGTGGTGAGTTGGACGCCGCCACAGGCACTCGCCAACTACACGCAAAACGTCACCCTCCGCGTGACCGACAGTGCGGGTGCTTTCACTAACCAGAGCTGGACGATCAACGTTACCGCGGTCAACAACGCGCCCACGTTCACCAGCACGCCGATTACGGCGGCCACCGAAAGTGTGGCCTACAGCTACACCGCGAGTGCCACCGACCCTGAAGGTCAGGCGCTGACCTACAGCCTGTTCTCTGCCCCTGCTTGGCTCAGCTTCAATGTGGGCACACGGCAACTGACCGGCACACCACCAGAGGCCACCGCCAATTACACGGCGAACGTCACCCTGCGTGTCAGCGATGGTACGAATCTGGTCAGCCAGGTGTTCATCATCAATGTCACGGCCGACAACGACGCCCCGGCGTTTTCCACGGTCCCGGTGACGTCCGCCACGGAAAGCACGCTCTATAGCTACACCGCCAACGCGACCGACCCTGAAAGTCAGGCGCTGACCTTCAGTCTTTTTTCTGGTCCAGCCTGGTTGAGTTTCAATGCGGGGACTCGTGTGCTCAGCGGTACGCCGCCGGAAGCCATCGCCAATTACACCGCTAATGTCACCCTGCGTGTCAGTGATGGCACTAATGTCGTCAACCAGAACTTCACTATCAATGTCACGGCGGATAACGATGCCCCGGTGTTTGCCTCGTCGCCTGAGACGACGGCTGCCGAGGGAGTGGCCTATGTGTACAAGGCCATTGCCAACGACCCCGAGAGTCAGGCACTGACCTTCGGTCTTTTGATCGCTCCTGCCGGCATGACCATCAATGCCGACGACGGCATCATCAACTGGACGCCGCCAGAGGCGCTGTCGGATTACGCCGTCAACGTGACGGTGCGCGTGAGCGATGGCACCCACAACGTCAATCAGGCCTTCAGCATCACGGTAAGCGCCGACAATGATGCGCCGGTGTTCACCACGGTGCCGCTCACTGCTGCTACGGAAAGCACGCTGTATTCTTACGTCGTCAATGCGCTTGACCCGGAAAGCCAGGCGCTGACCTTCAGTCTGTTCTCCGGCCCGGCCTGGCTCAGTTTCAATCCAGCCACTCGCGTGCTCAGTGGTACACCGCCAGAGGCCACGGCCAATTACACGGCCGATGTCACGCTGCGTGTCAGTGATGGCAGCTTCACGACCAATCAGAGCTTTACGATCACGATCAGTGCCGATAACGATGCCCCGGCGTTTTCCACCGCCCCGGTCACCGTGGGCGCAGAAGGCGTGCTCTACAGCTATGTGACGAATGCAACCGACCCTGAAAATCAGGCACTGACCTTCAGTCTGTTCTCCGGCCCGGCTTGGCTCAGTTTCAATCCGGGTACGCGCGTATTGAGCGGTACACCGCCACAAGCCACCGGTAATTATTCGGCCAATGTGACGTTGCGAGTCAGTGACGGCACCACCGTGGTTAACCAGGCGTTCAGCATCAATGTCAGTGCCGTGAACGATGCCCCATCGTTTACCTCCGTACCGGTCACGGGCGCCACTGAAAGCACGGCGTACAGCTACACCGCGACGGCAACCGACCCGGAAAGCCAGCCGCTCACGTTCAGCCTTACCGTGTTCCCCACCGGCATGACCATCCACCCCACGACCGGCGTGATCAGTTGGACGCCACCGGAAGCGTTGAGCAATTACAGCGCCAACGTAACGGTACGGGTGAGCGACGGCGGCGTGACCACGGACCAGAGTTATTCGATTTCGGTGAGCGCCGACAACGACGCGCCGTCGTTTACGTCCAGCGCGCTGACCACGGCGACCGAAGG
>JAUXNL010000034.1 GCA_030684415.1 Moraxellaceae bacterium
GGCGAGGTTTCGTGCCACACCTTGTGCGAGAAATGCGTGTCGGTGGTGACGATGTAGACCTCGGCACCGGCGGCCTGGAAGGCCGCATAGTTGTCGGCGGCATCTTCCACTTCGGTCGGGCAGTTAAAGGTGAAGGCGGCCGGCATGAAAATCAGCACGGACCACTTGCCCTTCAGCGAGGCTTCCGTCACTTCGATGAACTTGCCGTTGTGGAAGGCCTGAGCCTTGAACGGGGCAACGGCGGTATTGATGAGGCTGGACATGCTTGTCTCCTTGGGTTGGTTAGCAAAACGCTGATGTAAAAACTTTTTTCCAAAAACCTTCTTTGCGGGGCAGACACCGGCAAATCGCCATCTGGCCAGACCAGACTGGGCCGGTTACGTCACACCCTGATGAAACAGTGAGGCGAGAATAGGCGCGCCTCGTGACTTTTTGAAATTTATTATCCCTAAGCAATATATAGCCACCCGCTATTGCCGAGAATCCCTGCCAGCCGAGCCTATGGGCCGGAGAGCCTCTGCATGTGGCCTGATACGGGCTCGACGATACCAGCCCCACAACGATTGCCATGGGTCAGTACTCCTGAACATCGCCACGGAAGGCGCTGAACCACTCCGGCCTGAGCCCCTCAAGAAGCCGAGCCCGAACGGCTCCGGGCCGCCTCAGAGCCAGCGCAGCGGTGGCTCATCCATTCGCACCAGTTGCTCCTCCAGCTCGGCGATGTGCTGGCGCCAGTAGCCGTCGGTGTTGAACCAGGGGAAGTGACGCGGGAAGGCGGGGTCGTCCCAGCGCCGCGCCAGCCACCCGGCGTAATGCACCATGCGCAGGCTGCGCAGGGCTTCAATCAACGCCAGCTCGCGGCGGTCGAAATCGCAGAACATGCTGTAGCCGTCGAGCAGCTCGGCGAGCTGCAACTCTTGTTCGTGGCGCGTACCGCTGAGCAGCATCCACAAGTCTTGCACGGCGGGCGCGGTCTGGCAGTCGTCGAAATCCACCAGCCAGGGGCCGTCGTCGCGGGTCCACAGCACATTGCCGGGATGGCAGTCGCCGTGCGTGCGTTGGCCAGCAAAGCCGGACAACCCGGTCGCACGGATTTTGCTGGCCAGCGCCGCTGTCACCGCGGCGTAGGCCGGGCGCAAATTACCGGGAATAAAGCCGCTGGCATTGATGAGCGCCACCGGCTCATCAAGAAAACGCTCCACACTCAGCACAGGGCGATGCGCAAACGCCGAGCGCTGCGCCACGGCGTGCAGGCGCCCGAGCAACATCCCCAAGCGGTGCAGTTGGTCGAGATCGCCCGGCTCGGGTGCTTGCCCGCCCTTACGGCTGAACAGCGTGAAGCGGTAGTCCTCGAAGGTGAAGAGCGTTTCGCCGGTGGCATCTGGCAAGGGGCCCACCACCGGCAGCTCGGCATCGGCCAGCTCACGGGTGAAGGTGTGCTCTTCGTGCAGAGCCGCGTCGCTCCAGCGCGCCGGCCGGTAGAACTTGGCAATCAGCGGTGTGCTGTCTTCGATGCCTACCTGGTAGACGCGATTTTCGTAGCTGTTCAGCGCGAGCACGCGCGCGTCGGAAATGCGGCCCGTGCTTTCGACCGCCTGCAGCACCATGTCTGGCGTGAGGCGGGCGTAATCTTCGAGGCTTTGGGATTCCGGCATGGGGCAGCTCTGGCAACTTCCGCCGGCGGCGGAACGGGCCGCATCATGCCACAGCCGCCGGCCTTGCTGGCCATGGCAACGCCATAGATAAACCGATATGCCATAAATCAGGATATTGAATTTAACGGATGGGCCCTGATACGCCAGACTCCCGCCTCGTTTACTTGTCGATCGTTCTCCTGCCCTTACGAGCACTCACCGCACCAGCGCCAAGCAAGCAACCCAGCGGGCAACCGAGCGGGAATGCCGCGCCTCGCGCCGCGCCGGAGAGGTGAGCCGAACGTGGCAGGCCGACATTTTCAGCCCTCAGCCGAGAGAGCCCTGCGATGTCATTTTCTACCTTGCTCGACCCCGCGATCCTGTTCTTCTTGCTGGGCGTACTCGCCGGCAGCGTCCGCTCCAATCTGGAAATTCCGGCGCCCATCACACGCTTCTTGTCGCTCTACCTGCTGATGGCGATGGGCCTGAAAGGCGGCTTTGCGCTCGCCGCTGCCGGGCTGACGGGCGCCATGCTGGCGGCGGTGGCTTCGGCGTTGCTGCTGGCGCTCGTACTGCCGGCGGGCGACTACTGGCTGCTACGCCGGCTGGCCAACCGCTTTGATGCGGCCGCCATCGCCGCGACCTACGGCTCGGTAAGCGCCGTGACCTTCATTACGGCGATGCAGTTTCTGGATCGCGAGGGTACGTCCTATGGCGGCCACATGACGGTGGCGATGGTGCTGATGGAGTCGCCGGCGATTTTCATGGCGGTGATGCTGGCGGCGATGGCGCGGCGCGAGCAAACGCCGGGCGCAGCGTTCTCGATGCGCCCGCTCCTGCACGAGGCCTTCACCGATGGCGGCCAGATATTGCTGCTGGGCAGCCTCGCCATCGGCGCGATCACCGGCGCCAAAGGCGAGGCCGTGATGCAGCCGTTCTCGGGCGATCTGTTCAAAGGGATGCTCGCCTTTTTCCTGTTGGAAATGGGCCTGCAGGTGTCGCGCCAGTTGGGCGTCTTCCGCACCGCATCACCCCTGCTGCTGGTGTATGCGCTGGCGGCGCCGCTGCTGCATGCGCTGGCCGCCCTGCTGCTGGCACGCCTGACCGGGCTGTCGACCGGCGATGCCACGCTGCTCGCCGTGCTGGCGGCCAGTGCGTCTTATATCGTGGTGCCCGCGGTGCTGCGCCATGCCATTCCGGAGGCGCAACCCGCGCTGTATTTCGGCTTGTCGCTCGGGGTGACGTTCCCGTTCAACCTGCTGATCGGTATTCCGCTCTACGCACAAGCCGCACGCTGGCTGACGGGGTGACGCGGCGGCGCTGTGGGTCACCTCACAGCGCCTTGGGGTCGCGTCGTGGCGCACCGCGCCTTGTTGCTTCTGCACCTTGAAGCTCGCGCGCAGCACGCAGCCCCTCATGCCCGCGCATCTCCTGCTCGCAGCACATTTCGCCCCTTCACAACCACAGGGCAGCGTTAACAGCTTGCTGAAAAACGCCCATCCCGGGCTTTTCAGCCCGCGGTTCCGGCACATGTCCGGAATCGCTCTACGCTGAGTCAATCACTTAGACGTGATTGATGCGCGACCCGGCCATCCCTGGCCGGGAAACAGCTTGCTGAAAAGCATTTTTCAGCA
>JAUXNL010000041.1 GCA_030684415.1 Moraxellaceae bacterium
CGCGAGGCGGCTTCCACCAGCCACTTCGGTTCGATCTCGAAGGCAGTGGCGAAAATTGCCTTGAGGTCGGCCGGAATGCGGTCGAGCTTCTGCATGGAGCCGTCGTAGTACTTGAGGTCGTTGGCCATGACGTTGTCCCAGAGCCCGCGCGCCTTCAGTTCGTTCACGAGGTAAGGATTCACCACGGTGAACTCGCCGGAGAGGTTCGATTTCACATACAGGTTCTGATACGTCGGCTCGATGGATTGCGAGACGCCGCAGATGTTAGAAATCGTCGCGGTCGGCGCAATCGCCATCACATTCGAGTTGCGCATGCCCACGGTCTGCACACGGGTACGGAGTGTGGCCCAGTCCATGGTTTGCGAGGTGTTCACGTCGACGTAGCCGTCGCCACGGTTTTCTGCAATCAGCTTGATGGAGTCGATGGGCAGGATGCCACGGCTCCACAGCGAGCCTTCATACGTGGAGTAGCTGCCACGCTCGACGGCGAGCTCGGTGGACGCTTCGATGGCGTAGTAGCTGATGGCCTCCATCGAGGTATCGGCAAACTTCACGGCTTCATCAGAGGCATAGGCCAGCTTCTGCAGGTAGAGCGAATCCTGGAAGCCCATGATGCCGAGGCCGACCGGGCGATGGCGCAGGTTGGACTTGCGCGCCTGCGGCACGGCGTAATAGTTGATGTCGATGACGTTGTCGAGCATGCGCACCGCCGTCTTCACCGTGGCCTTGATCTTCTCGATGTTGAGGCCGTTGGCATCCACATGATTGACCAGGTTGATCGAGCCCAGATTGCAGACCGCGATTTCTTCCGCCGAGGTGTTGAGCGTGATTTCCGTGCACAGGTTCGAGGAGTGCACGACACCGACATGCTGCTGCGGGCTGCGCAGGTTGCAGACATCCTTGAAGGTGATCCAGGGATGGCCGGTTTCAAACAGCATGGACAGCATCTTGCGCCACAAGTCCTGGGCACGCACACGCTTGAACAGCTTGAGTTCGCCATCGCGCGTCATCTGCTCGTATTCGGCGTAGCGCTTTTCAAAGGCGGCACCGTAAAGATCGTGCAGGTCTGGCGCATCGGCGGGCGACATCAGCGTCCACTCGCCATCGTCGAAGACGCGTTTCATGAACAGGTCGGGCACCCAGTTGGCGGTGTTCATGTCGTGCGTGCGGCGACGGTCGTCACCGGTGTTCTTGCGCAGCTCGACAAACTCTTCGATGTCGAGGTGCCAGGTTTCGAGATAGGCGCAGACTGCCCCTTTGCGCTTGCCACCCTGGTTGACGGCAACGGCGGTGTCATTGGCCACTTTCAGGAAGGGCACAACACCTTGCGACTTGCCGTTGGTGCCTTTGATGTAGGTGCCGAGTGCGCGCACCGGGGTCCAGTCGTTGCCCAGACCACCTGCCCATTTCGAGAGCATGGCGTTGTCCTGGATGGCGCCGAAAATGCCATGCAGGTCATCAGGCACCGTCGTCAGGTAGCAACTGGAGAGCTGCGGGCGCAGGGTGCCGGCATTGAACAGCGTCGGCGTC
>JAUXNL010000051.1 GCA_030684415.1 Moraxellaceae bacterium
TTGCCTGCCACACCGGGCGCGAATCCTGCTTTTACCGTCGGTTCGACAATGGTGAATGGGTCACGGTCGATGCCGTGATCAAAGACCCCGACGCCATCTATACCTCACACGATCACTCGCACACATGATGACTGCCATGAATCAGGACGTACTGGCCGAGCTGGCCCGGGTCATCGAGGCGCGCAAAGGCGCGAGCCCCGAGTCGTCTTATGTCGCCAGCCTGCACCACAAGGGCCTGAACAAGATCCTCGAAAAGGTCGGCGAAGAGTGCACCGAAACCCTGCTGGCGGCGAAAGACGCAGCGGTCAGCGGCGCACATGACGATCTGGTCTATGAAACGGCGGATCTCTGGTTTCACACGCTGGTCATGCTGTCACACTTCAATGTGTCGCCCGAGCAGGTACTCGCCGAGCTGGCACGCCGATTCAATGTCTCCGGCCATGCCGAAAAAGCGGCACGGCCTCAATCCACCCCGAACACCCCTGCGGAGTAATGTCATGCTGGCCGGAATTTCACTGCCCCACATCCTGTTGCTGCTGGTCATCGTCGTGCTGGTTTTTGGCACCGGCAAACTGAAAAACGCCGGCAAAGACCTCGGCGGCTTTTTCAAGGGCTTCAAAGAAGGCATCAAGGATGCCGACAAGCCCGATGCCGCTGACGCCCCCCCTGCCCAGATCAGCCAGCAAAACAGCAACACCCAGAGCACCGTCGAGAAAAAGGATCAGGTCTGATACGCACCGGAAGCCTGATTCATGTTTGATGTCGGTTTTAGCGAGCTGTTGTTGCTGGCAATTGTCGCGCTCGTGGTCATCGGACCCGAGCGGCTGCCGCATGCCGCGCGCGTGGCAGGCGCCTGGATCGGGCGCATCAAACGTACCGTCAGCAACATACAGGCCGATATCGAGCGCGAAGTATCGGCGCAGGAATTGCGCGACCGTCTCGAAAAAGAAATTGCCCTCGTCCGTGAGCACGATGCCATGAGCGGCGTGAGCGAGCCCTTTGAAGCCGTGCAGCAAGGGCTGGCCAGTTTGCAAGACGAAGCCCGCCAATTCGGCCAGCCCCATCCGGTTACGGCAACGACACCTCCACAGCCGAGCATTCTCCCGCCCGCGGCCGCCACTGGCGTCACGCTGGCCGAGCTCACTGCGGCGGCCCCCACTCCCGTCGCAGCAACCGCACCCTCTGCCGAGCGCCCTGAAGCCGATACCGCTACAGCGGCAACGCAACCGATGCCCCTCTCCACTCCTGAAGCCCGCACCGATGACGCGGCAACACCGGCCAGCCCGATAGTCGATGGCGAAGCGGCCTATCGCGAGTGGCTGGCGGCGCAAAAGTCGCCCAATCTGGGACTTGGTGCCGCCAAAGAAGCCGCCATCCCGGCTGCCGCCACCGCCGCGGAGCCTCTGCGCCATGACTGACAATACGCAGGAGCAGATGCCACTGATCGCTCACCTGATCGAGTTGCGTACCCGCCTGATGCGGGTACTCGGTGTGCTGTTGGTGCTGTTCTTCGGGCTCGTGTATTTCCGCAACGATCTTTATGCGGCGGTGTCACTGCCGCTGCGCGCGCTGTTGCCCGAGGGCAGCACCATGATTGCCACGGACGTGACGGCGCCCTTCATGGCGCCCTTCAAACTCACGTTTTTTGTGGCGCTGTTTGTGGCTGTGCCGTATGTGCTGCATCAGATATGGGGGTTTATCGCCCCAGCGCTGTATGCGCATGAACGCCGCACGGCGGTGCCGCTGGTACTCTCCAGCGTGCTGCTGTTCTATCTTGGCGTAGCGTTCGCGTATTTCCTGACGCTGCCGGCCATTCTCGGCTTCTTCACGAAAGTGGGGCCGGAGGGTGTGGCGATCATGACCGACATCAATCTGTATCTCGATTTTGTGCTCAAGCTGTTTCTGGTGTTCGGACTGACCTTCGAGATTCCGGTTGCCGTCTTCGTGCTGATCTGGGCGGGCATCGTCAGCCCGGACAGTCTTGTCGACAAACGCCGCTACATCATTGTCGGCTGCTTTTTCATTTCGATGTTCCTGACCCCGCCTGATGCCTTGTCGATGGCCATGCTGGCCGTACCGATGTGGCTGCTGTTCGAGGCTGGCCTGTTTTGTGGCCGGCTCGCCAAAACGCGCAAGACCGCCGACGCCTGATCCGCGCAGCGCTTTTCTGCTCAGCACGCCTCAACTCAGCACTTTCAACTCAGAATTTCTCAACTCCGGGCTTGTCTGCTCAGGATTTTTTCGCCGGACCAAAGCGCCGCGCAAAGTCGTTGGTGGCGCGCACCAGCGCATCAATAATGCCTGGCTCTGCTGCGGCATGTCCTGCCTCTCGCACAATCTGTAACTCTGCCTGCGGCCACGCCGCGTGCAGGGCAAAAGCATTGTCCAGCGGACACACCATGTCATACCGGCCATGCACGATGACACCGGGAATGTCGGCCAGACGATGTGCGTCTTCAAGCAATTGGCCGGGACGCATGAAGGACTGGTTCACGAAGTAATGGCATTCGATGCGCGCCAGCGCGATGGCCGTGTGCGGATCTGAAAAATGTCCGACCACACTGCTGTTCGGTTTCAATGTAGCGCAACGCCCTTCCCAGACCGACCAGGCCTTGGCGGCCGCCATCCGCGCCACTTCGTCGGTGCCCGTCAGACGCCGATAAAACGCCTGAACAAAATCATTGCGCTCCGCGACCGGTATCACGCGTTCGTAGTCCGCCCAGTAATCCGGAAACACATGGCTGGCACCATCCTGGTAAAACCAGCGGATGTCCTGATCGCGGCAGAGAAAAATGCCGCGCAAGATCAGCCCGACCACATGCGCTGGATGGGCCTCGGCATAGGCCAGTGCCAGTGTCGACCCCCATGATCCGCCAAACACTACCCAGCGCTCGATGCCCAGAAAATGCCGTAGCGTTTCAATGTCGGCCACCAGTGTTTGCGTGGTGTTGCCCTCCAGATGCGCATGCGGCGTGGACTGCCCTGAGCCGCGCTGATCGAACAGCACGATGCGGTAACGCTCGGGATCAAAAAAGCGGCGATTCCAGGGTTGGAAGCCGGCGCCGGGGCCGCCGTGCAGAAACAGCACGGGCAGACCATCCGGATTCCCGCACTCCTCCACATGCAGGACATGAGGCGCATCAACACTGAGGCGATGCGTGGCGTAGGGCTGTATGTCGGGAAAAAGGGTGTGCATATCTGTCCTCCGCAAGAGGCAAAGCCTATCAGCTTGTGGCAATGCATGACGATGCTGGGCGGGGGCTTTTGTACTTGACAGCTTGCTGAAAGACGCCCATCCCGGGGTTTTTCAGCCCGCGACTCCGGCACTTGTCCGGAGTCGCTACACGCTGAACCAATCACTTGGGCGTGATTGATTCGCGACCCAGCCATCCGGAAGCGGCTGGCTGAAAAGCATTTTTCAGCCAGCGGTTAAATGTCGCAGCCATCGCGTGCACAGAACTCTCTGCAGTGAGGCGCGCTTGTGAGCCGCTCAATAACGTAGCACGGCCGGGAGTGAGTCCTTTCCTCAAACTCAGGTCAGTGCTGCGCCGTGCCCTTCGCTCAGCAACAGCAATCCCTGTTTCGCCGGTTTGGGGCGTACCGCACCATTCAGGGCCTGACCGGAGAACAATGCGCCGCAGCGTTGAATGTCGTTACAAGCTTATGCACAGCTCGCATGAGCTGATGAAGGCCTCGCGGTTTCTGCTGGCGCGTCACTGCATTACAATCGCGGCCTGATTGCCTGCTGCCCGCTTTTTTCAGCGCCAGCCCATTGAATGCGAGGCTTCGCCATGACCCTGCCCCTGCTGCTCGAACCCGAGGTGCTGAACGCTCATCTGGCCGATGCCAGGCTGCTCATCATCGACCTCGGCAAGGAGTCGGTTTACCAGCAGGCGCATGTACCCGGCGCCGTGCTCTGCAACGGCAAGCAACTGGTGTCGGGCCAGCAGCCCTCGCCCGGCAAGCTGCCCTCTACCGCGCAGCTCTCGGCGGTTTTTTCGGCGCTCGGCCTGACGCCGGATACGCATGTGGTGGTCTACGACGATGAAGGCGGCGGCTGGGCGGGCCGCTTCATCTGGACGCTCGACGTCATCGGCCACCGTCATTACTCCTACCTGAACGGTGGCATCCATGCCTGGCTGGCTGCCGGGCTGCCGGTGGAAAGCACGCCATCACTGCCAGTGGCCACCGCCTATGAAGCCACGGTGGTGCCCGGCGCGCTGGCGGACCTGGCTTATATGCTCGCCCACCATGCCGATGCCGATCACGTGGTCTGGGATGCGCGCTCGGCGGAGGAATATGCCGGTACCCGCCAACTGGCCCAGCGCAGTGGTCATATTCCCGGCGCACGGCACTATGAGTGGACTCAGGCCATGGATCGCGCCAACTCACTGCGTGTGCGCCCACTGGATACCGTGCGTGCGGAGCTGGCGGCGCTGGGCATTACCGCCGACAAAACCGTGGTCACACACTGCCAGACCCATCACCGTTCAGGCTTTACCTATCTCGTCGGCAAATTGCTCGGCTTTGAAAGGCTGAAAGGCTATGCCGGCTCATGGAGCGAGTGGGGCAATCAGCCGGACACTCCCATCGAGCGTTAAGCGCGCCAGCCGCCTTACCAGCCGCCCCGCGCCCCTTCATTTTCCGAGACCTGATACATGACACCGCAAACCCGCGACATGCTGCTTACCCTGCCACAATACTTCGTGCCTCAGCATCTGCTGTCGCGACTGGTGGGCTGGCTCGCCGAATCCCGCCTCGATTTCATCAAGAACACATTCATCAGTTTCTTTGCCCGCCGCTACAACGTGGACATGAGCGAAGCGGTGGAAGAAAACCCGCTGGCTTACGAAAACTTCAACGCATTTTTTACCCGCGCCCTGAAAGAAGGGGCGCGCCCGATTGATGCCGACCCGGCCGGCATTGCCTGCCCGGCCGACGGTGCCATTTCACAGCTCGGCCCCATCCAGGGCGATGTCGTGTTCCAGGCCAAGGGCCATTACTACAGCCTTAACGAATTGCTGGGTGGCGATCCGGCACGCGCCAAACCGTTTGAAGGCGGCAGCTTTGCCACGGTTTACCTGTCACCAAAGGACTATCACCGCGTCCACATGCCGGTGACGGGCACACTGCGCGAAATGGTCTTTGTGCCGGGCGATCTTTTTTCCGTGAATACGCGCACCGCAGAAAACGTACCGCGCCTGTTTGCCCGCAACGAACGTGTGGTCGCGATTTTTGACACTGAGCTCGGGCCCATGGCGGTGGTACTCGTGGGGGCGATGATTGTGGCCAGCATCGAAACCGTGTGGGCCGGCGTGGTGGCGCCGCAAAAGCCGGGAGTGCGTGTCACCGACTACCGCAGCGATGCGCCACGCGCGCCGCTGGTGCTGGAAAAAGGCGCGGAAATCGGCCGCTTCCGTTTAGGTTCAACGGCGATTGTCTGCTTCGGCCCCGGTGTAGCGCAGTGGGGCGAGGCGTTTCGCGAAGGCAGCCCGACCCGCATGGGTGAGCAATTGGGCCGGCGCATCGGCTGAGAGCTTGCTGATGGCGCCAGTTGGGCTGATGTCCTGTTAGCGCCTCACTGAATCGAGCGCTGATCGTGCTGGATTCAGTGAACGCCGGCTTGTTCGCCCCTTCATCGCATTCATCTCGGCACCACTTTGCTCAAGTGCACCCTTGCTTGAGTGATACCGACACTGACACCCAACAATGCAAAAGGCCCGCATCAGAGATGCGGGCCTTTTGCATTGGGCAGCAGTGCGTTGCCGGTTACTTCACTTTCATGCGGAACAGGAAGTCCACATAAGGATTGCCACCGCCAGCGGCATTCATGGCTCCTGAAGGCCGCAACCGAATCCGGTTGATGGCAGCATCAAAACCGTTTCCGTCTGGCACGGGGGTGTAGGTCCAAGTCGCACCATTATCGTTGGAAAAGTCGACATGGTCGGTGCCGCTGGCCAGTGAGGTGAAAGTCCAGGACAAGCCGCTCGACGGGCTACCGTTAACAAAGAAGATAGGCCCGCCGCCGCCAGGGCCACCCAGATCGCCAACATACAGCGCCATCTGCGCAGGCAAGATATCGGACACCACAAACGTGTTGTTATCCACCGCGCCCGGGCCGGTATTGGTCACACGCAGGGTGTACGCCACGATGGCGCCGGGAATCGACTTCGGGAAGGTATTGCCGTTCACCGGATCGGAAATCACCGCCGACAGCTTCAGCAAGCTGAGCGCAGGTGCTGGCTCGTTCACGGTGAGCGTCGCGCTGGCAGTGCCACCGGTACCAGCATTGGTCGTAGTGACCGTGCTGGTGGTGTTGTTGTAGCTGCCGGCGGTGGCACTACGGACACTGACGGTTACAGTGCAACTGCTGCTGGCAGGCACCGTAGCGCCAGACAGGGTCAAGGAGTTGCCACCACCGGTCGCGGTGGCCGTGCCGCCCACGCACGAGGTGCTCACTGCTGGCGTCGGCGCATTGACCAGACCCGCCGGATAGGTATCGGTGAACGCGGCACCCGTAATGTCGACCGTATTGGGGTTGGTCAGGGTGATGGTCATCGTGCTGTTCGCACCCACCAACACGCTGGCCGGCGAAAAGCCTTTCGCCAATACCGGCGGCCCCATCACCGTCAATGTGTCCTCGCTGGCAATGCCACTGCCGATATTGGCCGTGGTCACCAGACCTGTCGTGTTCAGATAAGCGCCCGCCGTGGCACTCCGAACATTGATGCCGATGCTGCAACTGCTGTTGGCAAGAATGGTGGCGCCGGTCAGTGTCAGTGAGGTGCCTGACGCCGCGCCCGTTGCCGTGCCGCCGCAGGTATTGGTAATGCCAGGGCTGGCCGTGTTCACCAGATTCGTGGGGTAGTTATCCGTGAAGGCCACACCGGTCGCATTCACGGCATTGTTGTTCACCAACGTGATGGTCAGGCGTGAGGTCACGTTCGGCAGCACGACCGCCGGCGAAAAGGCTTTGGTGACGCCAGGGCGCTGGTAGACCGTGAGCTGTGCACTGGCGTCATTGCCGTTTGACCCACCGCTGGTGGTCAGCCCGCCCGCCGGGACCGTATTGGTCAATGTTTCTGTTGCCGTCACATTTACGGTGACCGTGCAGGAGCTATTGGCCGGAATGGTGCCGCCCACGCCGCCCAGACTGATGGAGCCGCCGTTCGCCACTGCGGTGAGTGTGCCATTGGCGCAAGTCTTGGCTGCGCCCGGCGTCGCCGTATTAGTCATACCGACCGGATAGGTGTCGGTGAACGTAGCGCCTGTCATGGCCACGCCGGTCGGATTGCTGAGAGTCAGCGTCAGCAATGAGCTGCCCCCCACCGCGATGGTGGCGGGCGTGAAGGACTTGGTCAGCCCGGGACGGCCGACCGTGAGAATAGCTGTCGCCGTGCTGCCATTGCCACCATTGGTCGACGTTACCGCCGTGGTGACGTTGGTGTAGGCGCCAGCAGTCGCACTGCGTACACGCACGCTGACCGTGCAGGTGGTATTTGGTGCCAGCGTGACATTTTGTACACGCACAGCCACACGTCCGCCCGCAAATGTGTCTTCCCAGCCCGTGTTGGCCGCATTGCGAATCTGGAAGCGGCTCGCCGCCGTGCCTGAGCCTCCACAGTTACTGGTACGGTTAGGCGTGTTGTGCGTCACCACATTGGCAGGGAAAAAGTCTTGTACGCCAATCCCGGTCAGCGACACCGTCGCCGTCGTGGGGTTGCTGAACGTGATACTGAGGGTAGACCAGTTCGCATCCGTGCCGTTGCCAACCGCAATGGATGACGGACTGAACGTCTTGGTGATTTGCGGCGGCGCGAGCACATTCAGGGTCGCCAGTGCCGGGCCGAATGTACCGCCATTATTGGTGTACACCGTGCCTGTGGTGTTGACGAACTCGCCCGTCTGACTGCTGGTCACATTCACACGTACCAGGCAGGAACTGCTGGCGGGAATGGTGGCCCCGCTCAGCGACAAGACCGAGCTGCCGGCCGTGGCACCGGTCACGGTGCCACCGGTGCAGGTGTAATTGAGCCCCGGTGTCGGCGCAACGACCAGCCCGAGCGGGAAGGTGTCCACAAAATTCACGCCGGTGATGGCCGTCGCATTGTTGGCCGTCAGCGTGATGGTCAGCGTCGTGGTGCCACCAGTGGGGATGGAGGCCGCACCAAATGCCTTGGTCACGCCCGGCGCGGTCAGTGCGGTGATGTTGAGCGTGGCAGCGGCGGCCGTGCCGGTGCCGCCATTGGCACTGGTGGGGGCCGTGGTGGTGTTGTTCTTGTTGCCGGTGGTGGTGCCTTCGACATTCACCGTGATCGTGCAACTGCCGCCAGGCGCCAGACTGCCACCGGTAAAGCCGACCGTGGTGCCGTTATCGGCACCGCCGGTAGTGCTGCCGCTGGAACCGACCGTGCAGTTCAGCGTCAGGTTGGCCGGGGTGTCGTTGCGCATACCCGCCGGGTAAGTGTCATTGAAGGCCACACTGGTGAGGGTCACTGTCGCATTCGGGTTACTGACCGTCAGCGTCATTTGCGATGGCACATTGGTCCGTACCGAAATCGGGAAAAAAGACTTGGTGACGACAGGGGGCGCAATCACGGTGAGCGACGCCGTGTTGCTCGGATTGCCCGCCGCGCCTGATTCCGTGGATGAAACACCAGTAGTGGTGTTCGGGTGCACGCCCATCGTGCCGCTGGTGACGTTGACGGAAATCGTGCAACTGCCGCTGCCCGCCAACGCACCGCCAGTAAGTGCGATGCTGGTACTGGCCGGCGCAGCCGATACCGTACCGCCGCAGGTATTCGATACAGCAGGCGTACCGGCCACTTGCATGTTGGTGAGCGGGTCACTGAAGGCCACATTCGTCAGCGCGGTGGCCGACAGGTTGGTGAGCACAAAGGTGATCGTGGACGTGCCACCCGAGGCGATAGACGTTGGCGAGAACGCCTTGGTGATCGACGGCCTGCCTACCGACAAGACGGCGGATGAGGCTCCGAGGCTGCTGCCACCATTGGTAGAGCTGACCACCGAGGTGGTGTTGGTGTAATTGCCAATCGTGTTCGAGGTGACATTGACCGTGATGGTGCAACTGCCATTGACGGCAATCGTCGCTCCCGGGCTGAGCCCAATGGAATTACCACTGGCCACACCGCCGGTAATCGTGCCGGGTGTGCTGCCCGGCGTGCAGGCAATCTGTGGATTGGGCGTAGCGGCATTGATCAGGCCGGCCGGATAGGTGTCGGAAAAACTCACGCCCGTCAGATTGCCGGGGTTGCCGGCCGGATTGCCGACAGTGATGGTCAGCACGGAGACCGAGCCCACATCGATCACATTCGGCGAAAATGATTTGCTGATGGTGGGTGGCGCCACTACCACAGCCGTCGCCGCGGCACTGCTGGCGGTATAAACATCGCCAATGGTCTGGCCGCTATAACTGATGCTCACCGAATTGCTGAGGATGGTGCCTGCCGGCAGGCCGCTGTTGACCACCGTATCGAAATGGAACGACGTGGCGGCGCCATAAGGCAAGCTGCCGCCCGTGGTGCCGTTGGCACCTGTTCCAAGACGGAAAATGACGCGCGGCGTGCCCGTGCTGATGTACTCCGCCTGATCGTCGCCAATCGTATCTGACTTGCCGCCGGCATTAGCCCCCGTCAGCACGACAAGGCTGCCCGGCAAATAAGTGAGCCCGGGCGGAATGTTGTCGGTCGCAATCAGGTTGGTGCCGGTGTCCAGACCGGTATTGCTCATCTCCACTTTCCAGCGCAGCGTGTCGCCGGCCAGCAGATAGCCGCCATTGAGGTCTTCCGCCGTTTTCAGCACGTTCGGCGTGATGATGGGCACGTAAAGTTCGGTGGCAAAGGTAATCGCACCGACAATGAACTGCTCTTCGGAATTAGGAGAAGAGACTTGAATCGTCGCGCTCGTCGCGCCGTTGCCAACGATACCAATCGGCACATTGACTCGATCGATATCGAACACCGTGTTGTTCACGCTGGCCGGGTTACGCGCCGTGACGTTCACGCCCAGATCAGTAATGGTGGCGTTATAGAAGTTATTGACCGGGTTCGCGGCGTCGGTGAGCTGGGTGCCATTGATGCTGAAGGTATCGCCGGTTGCCGGTCGATCCCCCTCATAGGTCAAAGCGCCCAAGCGAGTGACCACCGGCCCGCTGAGAGGCGTCAGGAAGCCACTGACCGGAATGGTTTCACTGTTGCCGTTCAACAATCGGAAACCGTCATATACCGCGAGGTTACGCAGCGGCTGCGCATTGTTCTGGTAAACGACAATGATGCTCCATGCGCCGTAATCCCCTTGGTTGAGCGTGGCATGGATGTTACCGACGGTGTAAGTGCCGTTACCCCCCGCCACCACGCGGGAGGTGATGTCAGCAAAACCCTGATAACTGTCGGTACGGAAAGTGGAGGTATCGACAATGCTGGCCGTGACAGTGGCGTAGCCGAATGAGGATGGGGTTCTGAGCAGCACCTGATTTCGCGCCGTATTCGCCGAAATACCACTCCAGTAAAGGCCGGCAAAGAGCACGGTGGAACCGGCCGGCACATTGAGGTCAGCGGAACTGGAGTTGAAGGTGGCACCGTCACTGTCTATATCAATGTTCTGCATGATATAGCCGTCGTTACGATCCGCGGCTGTATTACCCGTGCCATTCAGTGTGTTCGCACAGGTCGTGATGCCAGCCGACCATGTGCCGCCCGCAATGTTGGCCCCGGGTGTACAGGTCAGGATGGCATTGCCGATCAACGCAATATCGCCGTTGGCGTTCGCGATGTAGCGGGCCGACAGATTGCGCTCAGCCTGTGCCAGCCCGGCCAACGAGGCCAGCAACACCAATAGCAGTGCCCGGCCCGGCATGCGTCCGCTGCTCCCCGGCCTGTCGGCGCAGAAACGGGAGGTCAGACGGTTGAGCATTCCTTTCATGACAAGACTCATCATCACGGGGCCTGTGGGGTGTCGGCTTTCACGTCGCCAGCTTCAGCGCCACGACGGAAAGAGTTCTGGTCAAACTTGAAGCGCAGTTGCAGATACGGGCCGGAGGCGGTGTAGCGCGCCGCATCAAAGTCGCTGTCGGTAAAGCCTTTGTGGTTGTAGCCCAGCGTGATCCAACCGTTCTTCACCGGCGATACGCCGATCATTGGACCGATGGAGTACGCATGGGTGCCGGTGCTCCAGCCGTTCAGCGAGCTGGCCTGAATGCCGATATCCAGCCAGGGGCGGATGTCGTGGCGCACTTCCACACCGATAAGGTCAGTGAACCCGGAGTACTCGTCACCATCAAAGGTATCGAGGGCGTACTTGGCGCCGTAATAGAGCGACCACTGGTTGCGCTCGTAACGGCGGAACAGGTTGCCTTCGCGGTCTTGCTGGGTCCATTCGCGCGACACGCGGTTCAGCGCAAAATTGTTGATGACGCGGCGCGTGCTGGCATTGAGCGCGGTCAGGCCGTTCTGGCCAAACAATCCGCTACCGACTATGCCGCTGCCGTTCTCCACTTCTTCGAAACGGAATTCGAGACGGTCCAGAATCGACCAGTTCACGCCTAGCGGACGCCACGCCCATGACAGATCAAGCTTGGCGAGCAAGCCTTCGGTGCCGGTATCAAGCTCCGACACGAACGCTTGAGCCGAAGTGGCAAACGCCACGCCATCACGCGCCTGACGCAGGAAGTTGCTGGTGAAGCCATAGCGATTGTCGGTTTCGCTGTTGCGCGTTTCGGCGCGGCCGTTCCAGCTCCAGACATCCTGGCGATAGGTCGCGCCACTGCTGAAGGCGTAATAGTCTTCGTTCAGCGTGAGTGACCCGGCCGTGCCACCCGGGGCAATCGGGTAATTGGGATTGATGACCGGCCCAGTCTGGCCGCCTTCCTTGTAGGTCCGGCTGCTGTCCTCACTGAAGTCGAGAC
>JAUXNL010000076.1 GCA_030684415.1 Moraxellaceae bacterium
GGCGAACCAGGTGCCTATCGCTTCTGCTGGTGCGCCAAGGATCACGGTGATCAGGATGCCAGGGCCCGCCAGTAGCAAGGCGCTTAACGGATGGCGACGTTCACCATTCAACCAGTACAAACGCTCGGAACTGTGATGCAGCGCATGCAGCCGCCAAAGCAATTCGTTTTGGTGGCTAAGCCAGTGCATGAACCAGAGCCCGAAATCAATGATGAGTCCGGCGATCAATATCTGGGTCCACATCGGCCAATCGGTTGGCCACAAACCAACCTCAGGCAGAAACAGCCGCAGGATGGAAACGATTTCAACGCTCAGGAAAATTAAGGACAGGCTGGTAAAGGCATGCAGAATATCGACCAGCGTATCCCCATGGTCATGCAGCCATGATTTTTCATAAGGCTGTAGGCGCTCCAGCAGCGCGACCGCCGCAATGCCAAAGGCCGCAACCGCAGGGCCCCAAGGCCAGTACGGAGTGCCCATGCTGGCCAAGCCCAACTGAGCGGCGGTCGTCAGACCAAAAACCAAGGGATAGGCCAAGTAGCGAATGGCGGATTGCTGTAAGGCATGCATGCGGGTTTCCCCATCAGTGACTATTCACGGTCACTATGGATGAGGGATCCCCGCGATACTTGAATGAAAGAGCTAAGACGAGGGATCAGAGGGAACCTTCATATGCGCCAATGCCTCAGACGGGCTGACACCAAAAGCCTGGGAGAATGTCCGGGAAAAATGCGCCTGGTCGGCAAAGCGTGCCTCATGGGCCGCCTCCGTCAGATTATGCCCCCGCAAGGCTCTTTCCATGCCAAAGATCAGCCGCAGCCATTTGCGGTAGCTGCGCAACGGCATGCCCGTTTGCTCCCTGAACCAATGGGAGAATCGACTCTCCGAGAGCGCGGCTAGGCTTGCCAGTTCGTGCCGTCCAACTTCTTCGTGATGACGGATGCTCCGCTCAAGTGCCGTGATGACGGCCTTCAATTTGGGATCGTCTGACAAGACCTCATCCATGATCGCAAGACGGCTCAGCTTGCCATCGACGTCATTGATGGAGGCCGGTCTGTCTTGGTCTGGAACAAGCCACTGAATTTCGCTGCTTGAAAACGTTACCAGGGGCGAGTCCGCGAAGAAGCGCAGACATAAGCCCTTGGCAATAGCGCTGGTAGGGTCAAGATAAATCGAGAGCACAGAACCGGGTATCAGTTGATGTGGCGTATCGGCTCGAATGAAAACCGCTGCCGCTTGGTAGCGTACGCCACCAGACACAACCATCAGGTCACTGCCTTGGCCGATACTCAGTTGATGTGCCCAGTGCCTGTGCTCGGTATTGTCGCCGGCATAGCCTTGAAAAACTCCCAGTCCAGGACGAATGCGGACATTCCCTTTCCAGCTCTGCCTGTTAGGCGCAATTGGCATTTCTTATTCCTGAATCATAACGAGTTGGCTGGATCGAGATCTGGTCACGGCTGCGTAGCCAAATGGAAATGGCCAAAACTGACGCGGAAATAACCAGAACATGACGCCCGCATTATTAATCTGCCATTTCCGGCTTGCTGGGGAATCCCTGCTCATAGGGCACCTAGACTGATTTTTGAACGCACACCCACCTCAACCAGAATCCGGAGTTTAACCATGAAAGCCAAATTTCTCGGGATGGCCGTGCTGGCATTCGTGACGGCGCTAGTGGCCGCCTGTGCTTCGACGACTCCCTACCAATCCATGCAGACCAGACTGCAACAGCAAATGACGACCCTCGTTTCGCTGGATCAGAAACTGGGCGCAACGCAAGATCCGGTGCTACGTCAGCAGCTGTTGTCACAAAAGCGTCAAGCCCTTCAGGAAGGCATCACCCTGATCAA
Organism: Moraxellaceae bacterium; assembly: GCA_030684415.1. Lineage (GTDB taxonomy): Bacteria > Pseudomonadota > Gammaproteobacteria > Pseudomonadales > Moraxellaceae > UBA2031. The sequence goes on from JAUXNL010000076.1 coordinate 1,854, forward strand.
TCAGGCCCAGACCGACAAACTGGACGCCAATCGCGCCTGTATTGCGCGGGAGAAAAACCTGCCCACGAGTTCGAACACCTGCTTTGAAGAAGAAAGCCTTGAAGATGCCCAGACCCGCATGATGTCAGTCGTGCTACGTGAGCTGGTTGCCGCCGAGACTCGATAAGCCTTGGCCCGGGCGAACCCTTTTGGGGCTCGCTCGGGTGGAACACTGAGCTTCAATGGCAGCCCTTCTTGCCAGACTTCGAGGGTTGGAGGTGCGCCGGACGTGCGACTTCATCCTCCAGTCGTGCATTGCTCAGCCGCAAGGCATTAAACACGACCGACACCGAACTCAGGGACATGGCCAGCGCGGCAATCATCGGCGAGAGCAGCAGCCCAAAAGCCGGATACAAAACCCCGGCGGCAATCGGCACCCCGAGCCCGTTATAGGCGAAGGAGAACAGCAGGTTTTGCCGCATATTGGCGACCGTGCGCTGGGAAAGCTCACGTGCCCGGACGATGCCCTGCAGATCGCCTTTGACGAGCGTGAGCTGCGCGCTGTGAATGGCCACATCCGTGCCTGTGCCCATGGCGATGCCAACATCGGCCAGCGCCAAAGCCGGCGCGTCGTTGATGCCGTCCCCCGCCATCGCAACCTTATGGCCCTGGGCTTTGAGGCGGGCGATCAGATCGGCTTTGTCCTTGGGTGTGACTTCGCCGTGGATTTCATCGATGCCAAGTTGCAGTCCCACGTGGCGCGCACTGGTCAGGCCGTCTCCGGTGGCCATCACGATGCGGATACCGGCGTCATGCAGGCTGCGGATTGCCGCCGGTGTAGACTCCTTGATCGGGTCGGCAACAATGATCAGGCCTTCGATACGGTCGGAGATTGCTACGTACATCACGCTGGCGCCGCTGCTCCGCAAGGCCTCGGCCTCATTCTGCAGCGGCGCGGTGTCCAGGCCCAGCTGCTGCATCAGCACCGTGTTGCCGATGGCCATGGCCTTGCCTTCAACCTTACCTTGCACCCCGATCCCGGAACCGGACTCGAAAAACTCCGGTGGGGAGAGACGCAACTGACGCGCCCGGGCGGCTGCCACAATCGCCTCCGCCAGCGGATGCTCGCTACCTTGGTCCAGGCTCGCGGCCAGGCGCAGCACTTCGTCTTCCGCCAAGGCACCCACGCTGCGGACGTGGTCAAAGGTGGGTTTGCCGAGGGTCAGGGTGCCGGTCTTGTCCACCACCAGCGTATCGATCTGGCGCAGCCCTTCAATGGCTTCGGCATCCCGAAACAGCACGCCGGCTTTAGCCGCCCGGCCGGTTGCTGCCATCACCGACATCGGCGTGGCCAAGCCCAGCGCACAGGGGCAGGCAATGATGAGCACGGCCACCGCATTCAAAATGGCGTAAACGCCGCGCGGCTCCGGCCCGACCAGCCACCACACCAGAAAGGTGGCGGAGGCCACGCCTAAAACCGCCAGGACAAAGACGGCGGCCACCTTGTCGGCAATCCGCTGCAGGGGTGCCCGCGAACGCTGGGCTTGAGCCACCATCTGGACAATCTGCGCCAGCATGGTCTGCGCGCCGACCTTCTCGGCGCGAATCACCAGCGCGCCGCCGCTGTTGATCGTGGCGCCGATCACCCGGTCCCCGGCTTGCTTGCCGACCGGAAGCGGCTCGCCGGTGAGCATGGATTCGTCCACATGCGAACTGCCTTCCAACACCACGCCATCGACTGGCACCTTCTCCCCCGGCCGCACGCGCAGGCGGTCGCCCAGATGCACATGCGTGAGCGGAATATCCTCTTCCTCACCGTCGTCGCGCAGGCGCCGTGCCGTTTTCGGCTGCAAGCCCAGCAAGGCTTTGATCGCGGCGGAGGTTTGCGAACGTGCGCGCAGTTCCAGGACCTGCCCCAGCAGCGTCAGGGACACGATGACGGCCGCGGCCTCGAAATACACGCCGACACGGCCGTGCGCGATAAACGACGCCGGAAAAATGCCCGGGGCGAGCGTGGCCACGACGCTATACAAAAAAGCGGCCCCGACGCCCGTGCCGATCAGCGTCCACATATTGGGGCTGCGGAGTTGGATCGACTGCCACCACCGTTCAAAAAAGGGAAAGGCGGCCCACAGCACGACCGGCAGCGACAGCAAGAGTTCCAGCCCACTGCGCTGGGTGGCAGAGAGCAGCTCAACATAATGCCCCGCCATCGCCAGAGCCGTGATGAGCACCGTCAGCGGCAGCGTCCACCAGAAACGCCGGCTAAAATCTTTCAGCTCCGGATTCTCTTCTTCGTCCAATGAGGGCATCACCGGTTCCAGGGCCATGCCGCATTTGGGACAGATACCGGGGCCTTGCTGGCGAATTTCCGGGTGCATGGGACAGGTATATTCCGCACCTTCGACTGCCGGCTGCGGAGTGTCGGCTAGCGCCGGCGCGGGGTTCAGGTAGCGTGCAGGATCGGCCCGGAATTTATCCAGGCATTTCGAATTGCAGAAATAAAAATGCTGGCCGTGATAGGCATGGTGATGGGGCGAGGCGGACGTGACCGTCATGCCGCACACGGGGTCTTTGAGCGGCTCATCCGCCTGGGCCTCGGGCACATGATAATGAGTGTGATCCATGGGGTCCTCCTGGAGACGGTGAACGCGTCCTTCATTAAAAAAAGGGCGGGCGTCATGCCCGCCCAAACACAGGTAACCGCACAAGCCTTACGGGGCTTTTTTGATCTCGGTGATAACCATTGCCCCACCTTCTTTCACGACGATGAACCGCACGGCATCGCCAGCTTTGAGGTCAGTAAGCATGGCCGGGTCTCTAAGCCGAAACACCATAGTCATTCCCGGCATACCTAGGTTCTTGATCTCGCCATGCTTGATGGTGAGCTTGCCCTGCTTCATATCCACCTTGCGAATCTCGCC
>JAUXNL010000104.1 GCA_030684415.1 Moraxellaceae bacterium
CATCAGACCCTCCGAGCGCTCGGGGAATGCGATGGTGCACATCGGCGTCTTCCCGCCGACATAAACATCGCATTAGGTAGGCGCGAATGCGCCGGCAATATCGCCCCACGGAGTGGCCCCGTCTCATGCCGGCGCATTTAGCTTGTGCGTATCTTGGCAACATTTCAGCCGAAAGCTTCGGCCGGTTCGTCGCGTCACGCGTGCGCGCGGTCCGGTGGCCTCGGAGCAGCCCCCTACGACCTGGGAGTGGACCGTGAAGCGAGGAAGGTCGCACTCGGCCACATAAGCGATGCGGCCAGTGCTGTATATGAGCGCGACGGAAATCGACGGGCAGCGTCTGACCCGGCGTTTATGGCCTTTGAACAGCGGCTACAACAGCCGATGAACGTTGTCCGAACGAACCAAAAGCGATGAGTTGTACAACGCTTGGCAAACCGCGTGGCAAACTCGCCCCGATTGGGAACTATCGATTTGGCTAAGTCATTGAAAACGAATGGTGCCCAGGGGCGGAGTCGAACCAGCGACACTGCGATTTTCAGTCGCCCGTCATAGTGTGAGATCAATCAGCGGCTGGCCGTTAGATGGGTGTCGCCGGACTCCGCGGAAGATCTTGCGTGTCTGGCCGCTGCACGAGGCAGAACCAATCGTAGCGACGTATGCCGGTCGCTCAAATCACGCACGAGTGATGATGCCTGCCCCTTTGCTATCGGATGTTTCCCCACGGCAGCACCAAGCACATTGGAGATTTGTGTATTTGGAGAAATCAGCAAGCCAGCCTTCACTCCTTACGAAAAGGCCCCGACAAAACCGAACTGCCTGCAGCTACCGATTGGTCGAAAAATGAATATCGATCTCACTTCTTTGCGCAGCGTGATTGCTGCCGCCGAGCAAGGGAGTTTCCGCCAAGCCGGGACAGTCCTTAACATCAAGCAGTCTGCACTTAGCCGCCGCGTTCGGCATCTCGAAGAGCAACTCTGCGTCTCCTTGTTCGAACGCTCGAGTGGCGGAGTACGCCTCACCGCGGCCGGAGCGAGCATGACACATGCAGCTCGTCGTCTGTTCGAAGACATCGACCACATGGTTAGGGCTTCGCAGTTGGCCGATCGTGGGGAAGCCGGTGTACTCAAAGCAGGCTTCGCGACGAGTGTATCGACCAGCAAGGTAAGCACTATCCTGGCGGATCACATCAAGTCATTTCCCGAAGTCGCC
>JAUXNL010000118.1 GCA_030684415.1 Moraxellaceae bacterium
TTGGCCTGCCATTGCTGGTCTTCCGCCGCCATGGAGGCGGCGGCCAGCTCGGACTCAAGGCCACGCGTACGGAGCTCGGCAGCGATCACACGCGGGCCCTGCCCGCGCGTGATGCGACTGCGCACAAAAGCCTCGGCAAAGCGCTGATCCGACTGGAGGTTACGCTCGACAAGCTCATCCAGCAGTCGCTCGATAGCCTCCTCGTCACCACCAAATGCCACTAACTTCTGCTGGAGCTCAAAGCGTGAGTGCTCACGCAGGGTCAGAAGGGACAATGCGCGGCCACGAAGGGCGTCTGGAGAGGGAGTATCCCTCTCCTTGTCTTGAGACCGGCGGCGATCAGACGTCCGCTTCATCATAGGCATCAAGGCCAAAGTCTTCTTCAACAGGTGCGACCTCACCAATCAACTGGTCACGAATCTGCTTTTCGATTTCTTGGGCAATCGCACGATTCTCATCCAGGAACTTGCAGGCGTTGCCTTTGCCCTGACCAATCTTGCTGCCCTGATAGGCATACCAGGCGCCGGATTTGTCGACCAGCCCCAGCTTGACGCCAAGATCGACGATTTCACCGAGACGGTTGATGCCCTGACCATAAAGAATCTGGAATTCGGCTTCCTTGAAAGGAGGGGCCACCTTGTTCTTGACCACCTTGACGCGAGTTTCGGAGCCCACCACTTCCTCGCCTTCCTTCACCGCACCGGTACGACGGATGTCCATACGCACCGAAGCGTAAAACTTGAGGGCGTTACCACCCGTGGTGGTTTCAGGGTTACCGAACATGACACCGATCTTCATACGGATCTGGTTAATGAAGATGATCAGTGTATTGGAGCGTTTGACGTTACCCGTGATCTTGCGCAGCGCCTGCGACATCAGGCGTGCTTGCAAGCCCATATGCGAGTCACCCATTTCACCTTCGATTTCGGCACGTGGCGTCAGTGCTGCCACGGAGTCGACCACAATCACATCGACGGCGCCGGAGCGCACCAGCATGTCCGTGATTTCCAGTGCCTGCTCACCGGTATCAGGTTGCGATACCAGCAAATCCTCGACATTGACGCCCAGCTTGCCGGCGTATTGCGGGTCGAGCGCATGCTCGGCATCAACAAAAGCGGCTGTTCCGCCGGCACGCTGGCACGCCGCAATCACCTGCAGGGTCAGCGTTGTCTTGCCCGAGGACTCCGGACCATAGATTTCCACGATGCGCCCACGCGGCAGGCCACCGATGCCCAGTGCAATGTCGAGACCCAGCGAACCGGTGGAAATGGAGGGAATGGCACCCGAGGCCGGGTGATCCCCCAGACGCATCACGGACCCCTTGCCAAACTGCTTTTCAATCTGGGAAAGGGCGGCGGAAAGGGCCTTCTGCTTGTTCTCGTCCATTGTGGAATCCTCTTCGATAGGGTCAGGCAACGTTACGTTTCAGGCTGTACATAGAGTCAGGCTGCTCATTCGTACAGTATCGTGTCACAGCATTCCGAAGCTGGCAACACCCTCGGCAAAAATTTCTCGGCAGGCGCCCTTTCCTGTCTCGACGGCACAACATCCGGCGTTTCAGCCGCCGATACGCTCAAGCAAGCCAGCCAAGGCTTTTTCCACGGTTTGCTGGCGCACCGCCGCACGATCACCCGGGAACACATGGCATTCAGTGGTAACGGCATCGCGGCCAGCCCATGCCAGCCAGACGGTTCCGACAGGCTTTGCGTCAGTGCCGCCATCAGGGCCGGCCACACCGCTGACCGCGACAGCCCAGTCCGTCCCGGCACGGGATCTTGCCCCCGTTGCCATCGCCGCCACCACCGCCTCACTGACTGCCCCGTCAGCACGGATGACCTCGGGAGGGACGCCAAGTTCAACGGCTTTGGCTTTGTTGGAGTAAGTCACCCAGCCGCGCTCAAACCAGGCCGAACTGCCGGCAATACGGGTCACGGCCTCGGCAATACCACCACCAGTGCAAGACTCCGCCGTCGCCAGACTGGCTTTGCGGACTTTCAGGGCCACTCCGAGTCGGGCGGCAAGTTCAGTTATGGCATCGGTCATGATGGCGGCACAGTCAAACGGGACAGGCACGCACAATAGCCGGGAGTGCTTGCTGCAACCAGTCGGCAGTGGCGTACAAATGTCAGCGACATCACCCCGGCACTGGTGGCGACCTTCGCCACTTCGTATCATCGCGCGCCTGACCAGACAGAGCACGCCACATGAGCACGGACAGCCTGAGCGACCACACACCGATGATGCATCGGGGTGTTATATATGTTTTTCAACAACTTATGTGATTTTTACCGTAAAAACCTACACTAAAACCTATACTTATCTTCCGGATTTTAACAATCATTAACAGACGTTCGTGGACATACCCCCTGAGGATGCCGCAAGGATGATGCAGACGTGGACCAAAAGCTGAGAGCTGGCGCGGTCACCATACAGCTGACAGAACATATCACCTGCTGATATAGTTTGGCATGCCGCGCGATCCTGCCTTAGACACCCTGCTCGACCTCCATGGTTCAATTCTTGACCAAGGCGGCGGCTACTGGATCAAGCTGGAGGCTTGGCAAGTTGATGCCTCCCCCGAAATCCCACATGGCATTCGATATTCGCTGACGCTGCACGAACCCTATGGGACGCGAATCCTTGGGTATGACAATGCCCACTCGGTGAAGCCTCCCAAGAAATTCAAGTATGCCGGACGCGTACTAGCTTATGACCACAAGCACCGACATCCTGCGGACAAGGGCATACCTTATGAATTCAAGGACGCCCAGCAGCTTATGAGCGACTTCTTCTCAGAGGTTGACCGCGTTCTAGCGGAAGTGAGGAACCCATGAAAGCAATTGTGATAGGCATCATGCCGCAACAGAAAATTCGCGAACGGGTCCTTGCAATTGCCCGCGGTGAATACAAGCCCAAAAGCACTGAGCCCAAGATTTGGTTTACCTCAATGAAGTCGTTGGCTGAGGTATTGAGCGATGACAACCGCGCCCTGCTGAAGGTCATCACTGAGCTAAAGCCAGAGTCGATTGCTGCTTTGGCGGTAGCTACCGGACGCAAGCCAAGCAATCTCTCACGCACACTGAAAACGATGTCGAATTACGGCATTGTCGACCTGAAGCGTGAGAACAACCATGTCCGCCCTGTTGCCAATGCGACTGAATTCAGAATAGTTGCCGCGTAATCTTCGGGCATGTCGGATCGAAAAAAATGAGAAGGCCACTGATCATCACGTGGCCTTTTTGCTCAGGGCGCCACAACTCTTAGAGGAAGTCCTGGGACTTCGGGGAAGGACTGAACGCCCCGTAATTGCGGAATTTCATCCCACTTGCACACCCAGTTGCATTCGACTTGATCACTGAATTGCATTGGATGTGACCACCCAATTGCACGACACTTGCGCACCCCGGCCCTTTGCCAGAATGCGCAAGCCGACTCAGGACTTTTTACCCTTCAACTTCCGCATGGACTCACCCTGCAACTTGATGTGATGAGCCCGATGCACGATCCGATCCAGGATGGCGTCGGCTACCGTGGGGTCCCCAAACTGTGGATACC
>JAUXNL010000129.1 GCA_030684415.1 Moraxellaceae bacterium
CCGACCTGCAAAGACCATGAAAAAACTGGCAATGGCAAAGAAAATGAGCTAGTGGAAAAGAAAAAAGGAGAACTGTCATGCGGATAACCATGCACCTGCTGATCCTGACGGCCTATTGGCTACCTTTGACCGCAACCGCAGGAAAGCTGCCAGCAGAACTGCCACCCGAGGCCATGACCGGCAACTACATTGGCCCTGAAGGCGGGTCGACCTGCCTTGAAACCCCGCAAGAGCAAACCCCCGGCTGCATGACCGCTGAAAAGCTCGAGGGCCTTACTGACCGCGTTGTCACGGATGCCATCGAACAACGCCAGCGGCCGGGTATTCCTCCGACCGTCTCTCCTCCCAGTAGCCTGCCGGAGCCCCCGATGACACCCTTGCAGCAACACATCAAGGATCTCATCGGGCGCTGAGTGGCCAAGCTCATGCCCCAACCTCAGGCCGAGGGCAGCAACTCCAGCAACAACTTGTTGAGGCGCTGCACATACGCCGCAGGATCGGCAAGCTCACCTCCCTCGGCTAACGTCGCCTGATCCAGCACCAGATGCGCCAAAGCAGAGAAGCGGTCATCGTCCGACTCCGCCTGAAGACGTCGCAACAAGGCATGCCCCGGGTTGATTTCAAGTGCAGGCTTCGACTCTGGCAACTTTTGCCCTGCGGCCGCCAGCAACTCGCGCATTCCCGACCCAAGGTCATTCTCATCACGCACAAGGCAGGCTGGTGAGTCCGTCAAACGCTGGGTGACCAGTACTTCGCGCACACTCTCCCCCAGCGCCTGCTTGAGCCGCTCCAGCAAAGGTTTTGCGGCCTCGACCTCTGCCGCGTGAGCAGACTTTTCTTCTTCGCTATCCAGCGCCCCCAAATCCAGTGCACCTTTGGCGACATGCTGCAGTGGCTTGCCTTCAAACTCGGTCAAATACCCCATCAGCCAGTCATCCAGCCGATCCGTCAGCAGCAGCACCTCGATACCTTTCTTGCGGAACACTTCAAGATGCGGACTTTGTCGGGCCGCTGCCGCGGAATCTGCGGTCAGGAAATAGATTTTTTCCTGTTCTGGCTTCATGCGTGCCAAGTAATCGGTGAGTGCGACATCTTGCGCTTCAGACGTCCCTTGCGTAGAGGAGAAGCGCAACAGTTTTGCGATGCGATCACGATGGGCCGTGTCTTCGGCCATCCCTTCCTTCAATACCTGACCAAAGACATTCCAGACCGTCTGGTAATCCTCTGGCTGGCTTTCAGCCAGTTTGGACAGCATGTCCAGCACGCGCCGCGTCAGCGCCGTACGCATGGCCTCAGTGGCCTCATTTTTTTGCAAAAGCTCGCGTGACACGTTCAGTGGCAAATCCGCCGAGTCGATCACTCCCTTGATGAACCGGAGGTAGAGCGGCAAGAACTGTTCGGCGTTGTCCATGATGAAGACGCGCTGTACATAAAGCTTCAGTCCCTTGGCCGCATCACGCTGGTACAGGTCGAAAGGAGCCCGCTTGGGCACAAACAACAAAGAGGTGTATTCAAGCTTGCCCTCGACCTTGTTGTGACTCCATGTCAGCGGATCCTCGAAGTCATGGCTGATGTGCTTGTAGAACGCCTTGTAATCATCGTCACTGACCTCGGTTCGCGGCCTTGTCCACAAAGCAGTCGCACGATTGACCACTTCAAACTCCTGCGGCTCGTCCTTTGCTTCGCCCCAGGCTTCCTTGCGCATACGCACAGGCAGTGAAATATGCTCAGCATATTTTTTGATGATGTGCCGAAGACGTTGCCCCGACGCAAACTCGGCGGCACTTTCACGCAAATGCAGTGTAATTTCAGTCCCGCGCACCGGACGCTCGACTGACTCGACCGTGAACTCCCCTTCCCCTGATGATTCCCAGTGCACACCCTCGGTGGCTGGCGCACCCGCACGTCGGGTCAGCACTTCTACACGCTCGGCGACCACAAAAGCCGAGTAGAACCCGACACCAAACTGACCAATGAGCTGGCTGTCTTTTTTCTGGTCACCACTGAGGTTCTTGATGAACTCACCGGTACCCGAACGGGCAATCGTCCCCAGATTGGCGATGACTTCATCGCGGCTCATGCCGATACCGTTATCGCGCACGACGATGCGGCGTGCCTTTTCATCCGCCTCAATCCAGATACCCAGCTCATCTCCTTCTTCGAGCAACCCGGGGGCTGTCAGCGCCTCAAAGCGCAGTTTGTCCGCCGCATCGGAGGCATTGGCCACCAGTTCACGCAAAAAAATCTCGGGGTTGCTGTACAACGAATGGATCATCAAATGCAGAAGCTTTGAAACCTCGGTCTCGAAACCCCTGGTCTCCTTGCCTGTCGTCTGACTCATGGCTCTCCTCCTGTTGGTTCGGAAATCAGTCCGGATGCCCCCGATATCGGGGCGGGACGACATACTTCAAGCCCGGTTGATCCCCCTCAAGCTGGGTGGCTGTACAGATGCGGCGGGTGGGCTACACTCGGCCGACTGCTTGGAACAGGCAGGCTCACAATGATTGACATAAAAAGGATACACACCATGAAGAAGCTGCTCGCAATTGCTCTGCTCGCCGGTACAGCCAACGTTGCTCTCGCCGATCAGGATATCGGCTGCGGCCTGGGCTCCATGATCATGGCCGGTCAGTCCGGCCCGATCTTCAAGGTGCTGGGCGCCACCACCAATGGCACATTTGGCAACCAGACCTTCGGTATCACCACCGGCACGCTGGGCTGCCAGTCTGGCGGCGCCATCACCTCCCGCGCACGTCTGGGCATGTTCACCGGCTCCAACCTCGACCGTCTGGCTCGCGACATGTCCGTCGGCCAGGGCGAGTCCCTGAACGTGCTGGCTGACCTGATGGGCGTGAAGGATGCTGACAAGGCTCACTTCTTCCAGGCTACCCGCACCAACTTCGGCAAAATCTTTGCCCCGGAAAACCAGACTGCTGGCGAAATCCTCGCCGCGCTGGAACAGGTAATGGCGGCTGACGCTGCTCTGGCGACCTACACCAAGGCCTGATAGCGGCCTGCACTCGACACCCGGCCCAGGCCGGGTGTTTCTTTTTTTGCCCCGATGACCTTTCCCTGCATGATGCTGCGAATTCTTTGCGCACTCTTTTTTTGCATGTGCCTGTCCACCGCAGCAGCAGCGACAAGCGCTGATACACGGGCGCTGGCTAACGATCCCTACTGGCATTTGCTGCTTCGTTATGAGCCCACCAAGACGGCCAGTGGCTGGCGCAGTGAGGCACGCAGCCACCATTTTTTCCTCGCCGCAAATGGCCGCGATGACCCACAAGCGGAACTTGATTCGCTGATAGCGGCGCTGCAAACGCCATCGATAGCTGACAATGACGCCGCCTGCCGCTTCCCGGCTCGCACAGCCTGGTTAGCCAGCAAAACACCATTGGTGACCGCTCGAGCAAAATGCCCTGCTCTGGACGAGTGGCGCCAACTGGTCAATCCTGAACAAGCCACATTGGTGTTCGCATCGGACTATCTGAACAACCCGTCCTCCATGTTTGGCCATACCTTTCTACGCCTGGATGCCGCCGGGCAGACTGAAGACACCCGCCTGCTCGCTTACGCCGTCAACTATGCCGCCAATGCCGACGCCAAAAATCCGTTTGCTTTTGCATGGAAGGGCCTGACCGGCGGCTATCCCGGGCTGTTTTCTTTGCTGCCCTACTACGACAAGGTCAAAGAATACAGCGACATGGAAAATCGCGACCTTTGGGAGTATCAGCTCAATTTCACCCCGGCAGAGGTTGAGCTGATGCTGCTGCATCTGTGGGAGTTGCGCGATGTTGAATTCCCCTACTATTTTCTCACGCGCAACTGCTCGTTCCAGATACTGGCGTTGTTCGAGGTCGCACGACCCGGGCTAGCGCTTCGGGCAGACTTTCCGGTACAGGCCATCCCGACTGACACGCTGCGCCGCGTTCTAGCAGAAGACGGCATGCTGCGTCAGCGCATCTACCGACCGGCAGCGGAGCGTCGGCTGTTGCTGGCGGCACGCGCCTACCCCGATCAGGTTCTGGATGCCGCCAAATTATTGGCAGATGCTCCTGACACTCAGATCAGCCTGCCCCCTACCGAAATGGCTGCCGCGCTGGAAACCGCTTACGACTACCGCTACTACCGATTTCTGGCGGGCGACAACCCCGCCGGCAGCAGCCACGACATGCTGACATTGTTGCGCCTGCGAGCACCACTGGATGTCCCGGAGCAGCGTCAAAAACCCGTCGAGCCTACTGTTGACCCGTCCGCAGGCCATGCGACGGCGCGTATCGCCATCAGCACGGGCTATGCCCGTGAAACCGGCCAACTGAATCTGCGCTTCCGTCCGGCCTACCACGATCTGCTGGACCCTCCACAGGGCTATCGGCATGGAGCGCACATCGACTTCCTGGATACCGAGTTACGCCTGGAGGCACGCGACAACCATCTGGTACTGGAGCGTCTGGCCATCGTCGATATCGACTCGCTGACACCCTATGACCGTTTTTTCCAGCCGGTTTCCTGGTCGTTCGGATTTGGCTGGCGGCAAGCCGCCATCAACGGATCAGGCCAGCCTGATGACCGGGACCATCATGGCGTCGCCTACATGGATGGTGGCGCAGGGATCAGCCTGCGTCTCGCCAATGACCTAGAGTGCTATGTGCAACTGGGAGGCGATATTGAGGGCGGCAAAGCACTCGATGCTGGCTGGCGCACCGGTATCGGCCCGAGAGCGGGCTGTATCGGCGGCGGCTCACGGTGGCGTTTTCGGAGCCAAGCCGATCACCGCTGGCGCAATTCACCCTCTTTTGTTGAAACCCGGGCGCTGCTCGAAGCGCAGTTGGATATCGCGCCGGGCCATGGACTACGCCTGCAAGGCAGCCTGCTCCATACCCCCGGCCTGATGCAGCCGGCCATCGAAGCCGGCTGGACGCACTACTTCTGAGCCTGACAGGGCATCGAAAAGGGCGCGCAATGCCGCTCTACGGTCCGCTCATCCATCAGCTACAGCGGATTTTCCCGCGCCCCTGTGGGCGACTTCCGGTATGATGGCGCGCCTCGGCACAGCCTGCCGGTGTTCAACCTCATTCATACCGACGTGCTCCGGCACCAATTTACAGGGCATTCATCATGCAAATCGCAAACAACGTGGTCGCCAGCATTGAATACACGCTGACCGACGATGCCGGCACGGTTATCGACAGCTCGGTGGGCGGCGAACCGCTGGCCTATCTGCACGGCGCCGGCAATATCATCCCCGGCCTTGAAGATGCGCTGCTGGGCAAGCAGGTGGGCGACAGCTTCAAGGTCAGCATTCCGCCTGCGGAAGGCTATGGCGAAAAGAATGATGCCCTCCTCCAAGTCGTGCCCAAGGACATGTTCCAGGGCGTTGATACCATCGAAGTCGGCATGCAGTTCCACGCCCAGACTGAGCACGGCATGCAAGTGATCACGGTGACTGCCGTGGAAGGCAACAACATCACCGTCGATGGCAACCACCCGCTGGCGGGCCAGACGCTGAACTTTGACGTCAAGGTGATCGAAGTGCGTGATGCCTCTGCCGAAGAGCTGGATCACGGCCATGTACACGGCGCCGGTGGTCATCACCACTGACAGACCGTTATGCATCAGAGAATGGCAGCCGGTGGCTGCCATTTTTTTTGTATGACACTTCGTCGCCTTCCCTGCCCGTCACATCAGGAGATTGACTAATTGTCAGACAACTTGGCGAGCATGATGGAGCGCCTGTGCTATCTTTCATCGCATCCGGCTCCCTGCAGACCTGCTCGTGATGAACAGGCCTTTTCCTGCAGTGACAGTGATGCCACAGATGACCCGTCGCTAGTCGACATGTCCGGGAGCGCCTCCTCAGTCTCTCCCGACGTTATTGCGCTGAACTAACGGTTTGGTGGTCTCGCATTCGTGGCAGACATCACTGTCTACCCCCTCCCTAAGAGCCGGAAACGCTCGCCCACATGGCGGGCGTTTTTTTTGCCCAGACAGACAGGGATATTTGCCCGATACGGATAGAGCGCCAGCCCCCATCAGGACTCAGGCTCATCACCTCCTACGGCAACCCGTCGCACCATCCAGAGGGCGTAGCGGCTGATGTCCTCCACATCCGCCGGTGTCAGCAGCAGGCCATCATTATGCATCCGGCAAAGTCCGTGCAACGTCGCCCAAACGACCTGCGCCAGGCGTAGAGGATTGATGTCGCGCGTCATGCCACCTTGCGCTTGTGCACCAATCACCATTTCCGCATAGCGACGAAAAGAGGCTCGCGCCGTCTGCTCAAACGCGGTTGTCGTGCCCCCCTTCCACGTGGTGCGACCAAACATGAGCTCATAAAGCTCCGGGTTGGCCACCGCAAACCCCACATAAAGCCTGACAAAGCGCTCGAGCTCCGCCGCGGGGTTGCCCTTGTTTCCATCCCCCAGTAACTGTGCGTCAAACCGTCGGATGCCCTCTTCTCCCATTGCACAAAGCAACGCCTGTTTGTCGCGGAAATGGTGGTAAAGCGCCGCCGGGCTGACCCCGAGCTGCTCGGCAAGCCGGCGTAAGCTGAGTTGCTCCAACCCCTTCTCGCGCACCATGAGGATGGCGGCTTCGACCAGTTGCTGGCGTAGATCACCATGGTGATAGCTGCTTTTTTCTCCGTCCTGCCGTGTTGACATTGTCAGCGCCCTGCGTATCTTAACGTCGTTAAGTTTAGCCCTGCCCACCCGCCTCCGCCAGTGGGCTGGCACCCAAGGCAATCCCAGGAGTCCGTCATGACCGCTCGCCCTTTTCCTCACATGCTGAAGCCATTGGATCTTGGTTTCACGACCCTGAAAAACCGCATCGTGATGGGCTCCATGCACACAGGGCTGGAAGACCGCTTCTTTCACTACGGCAAGCTGGCTGAATACTTTGCGGAGCGTGCAAGGGGCGGTACGGGCCTGATCATCACTGGCGGTATCTCGCCAAACCGCCAAGGTTGGCTGCTGCCATTCGGCGGCACCATGAATACCTGGGGAGATGTCGTCAACCATCGCCGTGTCACCAGTGCCGTGCACAAGGCCGATGGCAAGATCCTGATGCAAATCCTGCATGCCGGCCGCTACGGGTATCACCCGTTCGTTGTCTCGGCATCGGCCTGGAAATCCCCGATATCGCTATTCAAGCCACGGGCCATGAAGGAAAGCGAAATTCTTTCCACCATCAAGGATTACGGGCGCTGCGCCAAACTTTCAAAAATGGCGGGCTACGATGGCGTAGAAATCATGGGCAGCGAAGGCTATCTGCTCAACCAGTTCATCTGCAGTCGCACCAATCATCGTCAGGACAAATGGGGCGGACCCGTGGAAAACCGCATGCGTCTGCCGGTGGAGATCGTGAAAGAAGTACGGCGCCAGGTCGGCGAGAAATACATCATCGCTTATCGACTGTCGCTGATTGATCTCGTGGAAGGCGGCAACACCTGGGATGAAATCGTCCTCATCGCGAAAGCGCTGGAAAAAGCCGGCATTACACTGCTCAACACCGGTATCGGCTGGCATGAGGCACGCGTTCCCACCATCGTGACCTCGGTACCACGTGCAGCGTTCCGTGAAGTCACGCGGCGCATGAAGAAGGAACTCTCGATTCCCGTCATGGCGTCGAACCGCATCAACACGCCAGAAGATGCGGATGACATTGTGGCCAGTGGTGATGCCGACCTGATTTCCATGGCGCGCCCTTTGCTGGCCGATCCGCACTTCGTGAATAAAGCCGCTGCCGGCAAGCCGGATGCCATCAACACCTGTATTGCCTGCAACCAGGGTTGCCTCGATCACACGTTTGCCTACAAGCGGGCGACCTGTCTGGTCAATCCGCAGGCGGGTTACGAAACCGAGCTGGTTTACATCAAGACGGCGCGTCCGAAAAAAATCGCCGTGGTGGGTGCCGGCATGGCAGGCCTCGCCTGCGCGACGATTGCCGCCGAGCGCGGACATAACGTCACGCTTTTCGAAGCTGCCGATGATATCGGTGGTCAGTTCACGATGGCCATGAATGTGCCGGGCAAGGAAGAGTTTCGCGAAACCGTGCGTTATTTCCGTCATCAGGTCAGCGCAACAGGGGTGACACTGAAGCTGGGCCAGCAGGTACAAGCGGCTGAACTGGAAAAAGCCGGCTTTGATGAAGTTGTGATTGCCACTGGCGTTCAGCCTCGCACGCCGAAAATTCCCGGGATTGGCCATCCGAAGGTATTGTCCTATCCGGACGTGTTGCGACACGGCCGCAAGGTTGGCCACAAAGTGGCCGTTATCGGAGCCGGGGGCATTGGTGTTGATGTCAGTGAGTTCCTGTTGCAGGAGCACTCACCGCAACCACTGGCCGACTGGCTTGAGGAGTGGGGCGTTGATCTGTCCGTCAGTGAAGGTGGCGGTTTGCGGGCGCGCCGCCAGGATGCTCCGCTGCGTCATATCTGGCTTTTGCAGCGAAAAGCAGCCAAGAAAATGGGCCAAGGCCCGGGCAAAACCACAGGCTGGGTGCATCGCCTTGCGCTTCAGCACCATCAGGTAAAAATGCTGGGTGATGTGGAATATGTAAAGGTGGACGATCTCGGTCTGCATATCCGTGTTGACGGCGAGGACCAGATTCTTGATGTGGACAATGTGATTCTTTGCGCAGGACAGGAGTCTGTGCGTGATCTGCTGCCTGTCGATGCTGAAGGCAAAATTCGCGACAAACGTTTCCACGTGATTGGCGGCGCTCGCTTTGCCGGTGAGGTTGATGCCAAGCGCGCCATTCGCGAGGGAGCCGAACTGGCAGCAAAGCTCTGATCCGCATGAGACATCCCGCCAGCCTGACCGGATATTGCTGTAAATAAAAATGGCCGCTTTCGCGGCCATTTTTATTTACAGAGACATCACCAAGCATTACTTCCAGCCAGTGATCTCGGCAATCGCCTGCCCCAACAGAGCGGGGTTCTTCACTGTCTTCACACCAGCCGCTTCGAGGGCAGCAAACTTTTCGTCTGCCGTGCCCTTGCCGCCGGAGATGATGGCGCCTGCATGGCCCATGCGCTTGCC